>JBGTIS010000161.1:0-5127 GCA_041745535.1 Cyclobacteriaceae bacterium
CCATACGAAATTCCTAAGTTTATCTACATCGACGATTGCAGGGAAATCAAAAATTCCACGACCATTATGCCCCCGGACTGGTAGCTGTGAACAGGACAAATTAAGGTATTCCTTGCCGGATGAGGCTTTGCCGAATTCCGGTGGCCGGCACCCGGCATCCCATTCATGGGACCCCGGAATAAATCCGGTCGGCGCCCCGACGGGGAGAATACCCTAAAACTATTGCTCCACTACTTATTTTGTTCCTAAAAACCGGGGACTGGCTTATAAGCTCCAAACCATCGACATGAACTACTTTCCGCTACGCCAGCGCCCTTATAAGTTCTCCCAATAATTAGGGCAGTAGGTTAAAGATGCCGGTGTGCTGACATTATTACCGTTTCGTTTTCATGTTCATGGCTTTGTCTCTGATAACTTTAAACTCTGAGCCTGCTTTCCAGTTGGGGAACGTACTTTCATTGCTAAGCTGGTACCCGATATCGAACATAAGCCGGGTATCCTGTACCATGCCGGCAAAATCCCATTCGCCGGACACCAACTGGTCGGAGGGCTGGTGGTAATGTTCGGCATCCCAGGCTTCATTTTGTTGGGCGGTCCATTCCGGGTCATTTTCTGCCTGCTCATACTCGCCTTTGGCATACAGGGCCGGTACACCCACTTTGGCAAAATTAAAATGATCGGACCGGAAAAAGTGGCCTTTTTGCGGACTGGGATCAGGATGAATGTACCGGTCCTGCTTTTTAGCCGCACGGGTAGCATAATCATCCAGTTCCGACTGCCCGTACCCAATCACAGTAAGGTCTTTCATGGCACCAAAATACTGAAGGGCATCTATATTCAGGTTGGCTACGGTATTTTCAAGCGGGTATATCGGATGTTTTACATAATATTCAGAACCCAGCAGGCCCTGTTCTTCGGCCGTTACGGCCAGAAATACCATGGTCCGGTGCTGCTTTTCAGATAATTGTTTGAAAGCTTCCGCTATTTCCATAATGGCTGCCACGCCGCTGGCATTGTCGATGGCCCCATTGTAAATACTGTCGCCATTCACAGGCGCGCCAATGCCCATATGGTCCCAGTGGGCGGTATAAATAATATATTCATCCGGTTTTTCTGATCCGGTAATTTTCGCGATTACATTCTTTGACACGGAGTTGGCAATGGTATTCTGAAAGGTCATGGAGTAGGAGAGCCCCAGGGGAACGGGCGTGAACCCAGGCTTTTTGGCAGAGTCTAACAAAGCGGCAGTCTGCCCGGCCTGTTGCAGGATTTTATTAGCTACTGCTTCGGTAATCCACCCTTCCAGGGCACAACGGTCGTTGTTGTTATTACTGGTTTTCAGGTACAGGTTTTTACCAACCCAACCGGTTTGCACCACGGCCCACGGATACCCCGCCGGCGCGTCTGCATGGATAATAAGGATGCCATCGGCCCCTTGCCGGGCCGCTTCTTCGTATTTATAGGTCCAACGTCCGTAATAGGTCATGGTGTTGCCTTTGAAAAAAGTGCTATCGGCTGCACCAAAACCCGGATCATTCACCAGCACCACAGCTGTTTTTCCTTTCCAGTCGATGCCCGCGTAATCGTTCCAGTTGTATTCGGGCGCCACAATACCATACCCGGCAAATACCAATTCCGAGTTATCAATCTTTACTTCTTCCGCTACCCGACGGGTAAGGGCCACAAAATCTTTTTTATAGGTAAGCGACAGCTTTTTATTTTTACCACGAAGCGAAAGCATCTCCTCCGGTACCGCGTCAATTTCCACCAGAGGTACTTCCTGAAAATAACTATCCCCATTGCCCGGTTCCAGCCCCATTTGCTGAAATTCTTCTTCCAGATACGTAACTGTTTTTTCTTCTCCTTCGGTAAACGGTTTACGACCCTGAAAGGCATCGGAGGCCAGGGTGGCAATATGATGTTCCATATCCTCGGCGGTAATGCTTTCCTGGGCAGCCACCTCACCGCTGGTTTCCTGTTTTTCTCCCGAACAGCTACACATCACAACAAGGCAAAGAATATTCAGATACCATATCTTTGTCATAAGACAGAAATTAACTTAGGTTAGCAATAAACAGACATTGGTTCAAAGCTAACCATTAATGGTGGCAATGCGGAATTTATGGTGGAGAATGTTGAACAGAACCGGGAAAGCAACTGGCATTAGTCAGCGGCAGGTATACGCATCAGTTACCAGATGAGGAAGTTCAATAGTCCTTTCTCGGAATGAGTATAAAGCCGGAACAGGAAAGCTGTAGGTAGTTAGGCGCCTCCTTCAAGCTTCTTCATTTCAGTCGCGACAATATGCATGCTCATCCAGAACGGCCCTTGAAACCACCCGATTCGTTTGTCCTGCATTAAAGCCAAGGTCGAATCCTCCCAGTTTTTGCAGGTCCACGGCACGACAAGCCATCCGGACAATCTTAGCGTATCCCTGCTATCAATACCTAACAAATTGTTTTGCCAAAACAGGTCGGGTATTGAAAAGCATGCGAACAATGAATATATTGTAGCACTATATTAAAGTCGGTCATGCTGTGAGGGAGCGCATACCATTAGCCACTAACCACTATGACAAAAAATCGTGAAACACCCCTTGAAATAGAGAAAGAAGCCTTCAAAACATTGGGCCATGCCTTAATCGACACAATTGCTGAATTCATTGCCTCGGTAGCGGAGAAACCCGTTACTACCGGTGAAACGCCCAAACAAATACAAGCGATACTGGCCAATACGCCCTTACCGGAACAGGGTACCGCCCTCTCAGAATTATTTAGCAGAACTTCTGATTTGTTATTTAACCATTCGTTACTGAACGGCCATCCGAAATTTTTAGGATACATCACTTCGTCTCCGGCACCCATCGGTGCCCTGGCAGATTTACTGGCGGCGTCCATCAATCCGAATATGGGCGCCAATATTTTAAGTCCGATGGCTACGGCCATTGAAAAGCAGACGGTAAAGTGGCTGGCAGAATTTATCGGAGTGGCTCCCACCTACGGAGGGTTGTTGGTCAGTGGTGGTAACATGGCAAACTTTACCGCTTTCCTTGCGGCAAGAACGGCCAAAGCACCCAAAAACTTTAAAGAGAATGGTTTGCTGAACTCAGCAGCAGAGCTGGTTTTATATTGCCCGAAAACAACTCATACCTGGGTGGAAAAGGCAGCGGTTTTGTTTGGTCACGGCACAAAAGCCATTCGGTGGATACCCACCGATGCCGATAATAAAATGAATAACCTGGCTTTGACACAGGCAATAGAAGCCGATTTAGAACAGGGAAAGAAACCCTTTATGGTAATCGGCACGGCAGGTGATGTAAGTACCGGGGTGGTAGACGACCTGTCTGGTATTGCCGCTATTTGTAAAACCTACGAATTGTGGTTTCACATAGATGGTGCCTATGGGGCTCCTGCTGCCACACTGCCTGAATACCAAACCATGTTCGAAGGGATGCAGGAGGCTGATTCCATTGCCCTTGATCCGCACAAATGGTTGTACTGTCCGCTCGAAGTGGGTTGTACGCTGGTGAAAAACCCCAACCATCTGCTTGAAACGTACAGCTCCCATCCGGTGTATTATAACTTCAGCCATACCGATGAGGAACCTGCCTTAAATTACTACGAATACGGCCTTCAGAATTCCAGAGGGTTCAGGGCCTTAAAAGTATGGTTAGCGTTACAACAGGTTGGAAAGGCGGGTTACACAGATATGATTCGGGAAGACATTGAATTGTCGAAACTACTTTTTGAAGCAGCCGGCAACCATCCTGAACTTGAGGCGGTTACCCAAAACCTTAGCATCACTACCTTGCGATATGTGCCTTTAGAATATGATACATCGGATGAAACCTATTTGAACCGGTTAAACGAAAAGCTGCTCAATGCCTTACAAAAAGGCGGTGAAGTATTTTTATCCAATGCCGTTGTTTTCGACAAGTATTGCTTACGAGGGTGCATTGTTAACTTCAGGACATCCAGAAAAGATATTGAAGAAATTGTGGCCATAATTGTGATAGAAGGCAGAAAAATGCACCAGCACCTGCAAACAGAACAGGCAGAATCATAAACCTGTACAACCTTTAGCAGTAACTTCATGCAGCCACACGCCTTACTGGTAGCATAAATGGCTGCTTAAGCAGTTGGACATAAATTTTAAGGCATTCCCGTCTGAGAGCCGACCTGATGAGGCTGGGCCGAATTCCGGGGTCCCATGAAGCGGATGCCGGGTGCCGGCCACCGGAATTCGGCAAGGCCTCATTTGGCAAGGAGTACTTTATTATTTTTGTCCACCTGCTTAATAACAGGGGCCATTCCGATAGGGCCACAATGCGGCAGGCAGTTACTTTTAAGCGCATTGGGCACGTTGCTGCTTTCCCCTGCTCCAATTCCTTCCTGATAGCTGCTACACCTACCTAAAAATCACAGATAAGGTGTTGTTGTTTATCGGGTAGGGACATAAGAGTTTTATTACTCAAATACTATAAACATTTCACAGGTGATTTATTGAGTAAATGTGGCTTCCATCAGGCAGGTATTTGCTGCTCCTTTGTACCATCAATAAATAAAAAAGAAAAACGATGTTAGCATATTCACTGACCAACAATCCCCTTACCACTTCAGAAACCGACCACATGGCGGTGACGCAGAATTTTGAGAAATACACCATTGAACAGATTACTGAACAAATGACGGTGCCTGGTTCTATCTTAAAAGAAACGGAATGTGTGGCGGTGGTAAACGCGTTTTTTGGTGAACTGGCTAAAAACGCGAAAAAAGGAATCGGATTCACTTCCGATTATATGGTATTAAACATCACCATTGGAGGTACTTTTGATTCAAAAGACGATAAGTTCGACAGCGAGCGACATAAAGTGAAAATCAAGCTTTCGCCGGGTACTTTTTTACGCAAGGTAGCCAAAGAGATAGAAGTAGAAAAGGTAAAAGCGCCCAAGGAAGGCCCAGAACCGGAAAAGTTTGTTGATGTAGCCAGTGAAAAAGAAAATGATATAATCACCCCCGGCTCACCGGCAAAACTATTCGGTAATAATCTGAAATTTGACAGTACCGATGCAGATCAGGGTATTTATCTGACCGACAGCACTGGCAACGAAACCAAAGTAGCGATGGT
>JBGTIS010000162.1:0-22506 GCA_041745535.1 Cyclobacteriaceae bacterium
AACAGGTTCTTTCCCATAGCTTCTTTGAGTTCTTGTCAATCGCGAAAAAACCGAAAACCCTCAGAAATTGGATATATTCCACCTTTTTGAGGGTTTCTTTTGTTATTTCCCTAATATAATGACTTGATTATCAATAGATTGTCTCACCTAATGGTGAGCCTAGTTAAACCAGTCGCCGCGGAAGTTACTTCCGAGGCAGACAAACAAGGTAAGAAGGTTACGAAACCAAGGCCCGCTCCCGAGAGTGTTGTACCAAGACCTTAAAAACCATCTTTCTGTAAAATGACATACTGCTTCATAAGGCGGACGAAGTTCTTATATTTCCTGGGTTTAAGAATCCTATAAAAGGAAAATCAGGAATTATTTCCAGCCAAAGCGATAAACCATTCATTTCCATGTGAAGCTAATCATTTGGTTATTATCTTTGGTTCTGATAAAAAAGATAATTACTATTCATCAAAACATATTCAATATGAGTTTCAGAACCGAGAAAGATACCATGGGTGAGGTACAGGTACCTGCCGACAAATACTGGGGCGCCCAAACACAACGATCAAAAGATAATTTTAAAATTGGTGGTGCCAACATGCACATGCCGGAAGAAATTATCCGGGCTTTTGCCATTTTGAAGAAATCGGCAGCGGAAGCTAATTTTGAACTGGGTGTGCTTAGCCAGGAAAAAGCCGACCTCATTGCCCGGGTATGCGACGAAATTCTGGAAGGTAAACTCGACGATCAGTTCCCGCTGGTGATCTGGCAAACCGGCTCCGGTACCCAATCGAACATGAATGTAAATGAAGTGGTAGCCAACCGGGCGCACGTACTCACCGGCGGTCAGCTTGCCGATGAGAAAAAGAAAATCCATCCGAACGACGATGTGAACAAATCACAATCGTCGAACGATACCTTTCCTACGGCCATGCACATTGCCGCTTACAAACTGCTGGCCGAGCAAACCATTCCTAAAATTGAAACCCTTCGCAATACCCTGCACAAAAAAGCAGCATCGTTTATGGATGTGGTCAAGATTGGCCGTACGCACTTTATGGATGCCACGCCCCTGCGGCTGGGCCACGAATTCAGCGGCTATGTAGCCCAACTGGATCATGGCTTAAAAGCTTTAAAAAATACGTTTGCCCACCTGTCGGAGCTGGCTTTGGGTGGCACCGCTGTAGGCACCGGCCTGAACACGCCCGAAGGTTATGCCGAACTGGTGGCTGAAAAAATCGCTAAACACAGTGGTCAGCCCTTTGTTACCGCCGCCAACAAGTTTGAAGCCCTGGCCGCCCACGATGCCATTGTAGAAACTTCCGGCGCCCTGAAGCAACTGGCCGTAAGCCTGATGAAAATAGCCAACGACGTCCGGATGCTGGCCTCTGGTCCCCGGTCTGGCATTGGCGAAATTCTGATCCCGGAAAACGAACCGGGTTCGTCTATTATGCCGGGCAAGGTAAATCCCACCCAGTGCGAAGCCCTTACCATGGTGTGCGCGCAGGTGGTAGGCAACGATACGGCCATTAGCATTGGCGGCATGAACGGGCAATTTGAACTGAATGTGTTCAAGCCCATGATGATTTACAATTTGCTTACCTCGGCCCGATTGCTGGGCGATGCCTGTTTGTCGTTCAATGAGCATTGTGCCGTAGGCATTGAGCCTAACCATCAAGTAATAAAACGGCACCTGGAAAACTCACTCATGCTGGTAACAGCGCTTAATACCCATATTGGTTATGAGAATGCTGCCAAAATAGCCAAAAAGGCCCATAAAGAAGGAATTACGCTAAGAGAAGCTGCCCTGAGCCTGAATTTACTAACCAATGAACAATTTGACGAATGGGTAGTACCTGAAAACATGACCGGCAGTCTTAAATAATCAGAAATATGTAGAAGTTTCGGTTCAGTTTTTGTAGATTGTGCAATATTATCATATATAACATACGATTTTTTCAAAGATGAGAATTTTTTGCATGTCATTATGCCTGTTTGTAGCCTTATCCTTTTACGCTGAAACAGGCGCCGCTCAGCAACTTTCCAAGAAAGAAGCTAAAGCTTTAAAAAAAGAAAAGAAACGTCGAATCAAGGAGTTGAAATCGATGAAGCCTGATCAGTTTGAGCAGGAAAAAGAAGAACTCAGCTCCATTAAAGAAAAAAGTACCACCCTGGAAGCGGAAGTGAACAACCTGAAGGCTTCGGTAAGTAAAAAAGAAGACCAGGTAAAGCAATTGCAAAATGAAGTTAAGAACCTGAAAAACGAACTGGAACAGGCCAAAGCTTCAGACAGTACGGAACAGAATGTGCCCATGGCCTCCGACACTCAGTTTGACAAGGGACTGGTATTCCGGGTTCAGATTGGCGCCTACCGCAACAAGAACCTCGAAAAGTTTCTGGAAAACTCAGAAACCATGATCGAGGAAAAGAACGGAGCCGGGTTACAAACCTATACGTTAGGCAATTTCCGCGAATACTGGGAAGCCGATAAGTTCAAGAAGTACCTGCGCGAAATGGGCGTAAAAGATGCCTGGATTGTGCCTTACCAGGATGGCATGCGGGTTCCTATTAAAGATGTACTGGAAAACCTGCAAACGAAAAAGCAATAAGGACTTTTTTTAAATTTCCTATATTAAAGCTAAACCCGGAACAGCAAATTTCGGGTTTTTTATTTGTATAGTTTTACTACAGTGAAGCTCATTTTACACTATTTCTTTAAGTCTTCATTGCGCTTTGCCTTATTTGTATGCCAAAGAAAGTTTATATAAATGCCTTTCTGTTACATAGTTCCTGCCGTATTGTTAATTTTTCTATGTATAGCACCGCTGTACCTTCCTGCTATTCATGCGATATTATTCGTACTACAAGTATTTTAATTTGCCACAAATAAATTAACTAAATATTTAAAATACTTTGTATGGAAAGATTATTCAAAAACGCTTTATTATCATTTTTTATGGTATCAATCCTTTTTGCCTGTAGCGAAAAAGATGATGAGGAGGTAGCAACCGCCGGAAAACTTATAGGAGTATGGACTTACTCTTCCAGTGAAGTCAGCATGACTATTAATGACAAAAGTATAAAAGATTATTATAGGGAAGAATTCGGGTTAACAGAAGAGCAGGCACAAGAAATGGAAGATCAATTTACCGAAGATAATGAATATTTAGAAACTGTGTTTACGATGGAATTTAAAGCTGATAAGAAATACATTATGATGGATACAGATGATGAGACATCGGAAGGCAGTTGGGAACTTTCATCCGACGGAAAAACGTTAACCATAGATGGTGAAGAAGTAATCATTAAAACCGCAACTAGCTCGAAGTTATCTATTATAGAAGAATATTCGCAAGAATCAGATATTAACGGCGATAGCAATAATGAATTAATAAAAATTTCAGCAATCTCGCATTTTAGTAAATAACAACATTTCTTAAATATAAAAAAACCATGTTATACCCATAGCATGGTTTTTTTAATTTCCTCCCAACAATTCATTTTTATTCTCTCCATCTTTCACTTTTATCATTTAAAAATTATTATTTTCACCAACCAATTAATTGATATAATTTTTTTTAACCACACAACCAACTTACACAATGAAATCTTCCGCGCTTTTATCCAGATTGTTAATTTTTTTGTTTGCCATAGCCGTCGTAGCCTGTAAAGAAGAGGATGGCGGAGAGGATACCCCTTCTTCAAGAATTTTAGGGATATGGACGCTTAATACAGTTGAAACTGATATTACCATTAACGGGCAAGACTATGTAACCTATATTCAGGCACTGGATAATCTGACCGAACAGGAAAAACAATTATTTTTAGCCCTTGTTCAGGCTGAGCTTGAAAATATTACCTTTGAACAAGGTAGCACGATTGAATTTAAGTCAGGAAGCAATTATGAAGCTAAAACACCTGACGAATCTCCTGAAACGGGCACCTACACCCTTAGTGCTGATGGAAAAACCTTAACCATGGATCCCGGTACGGCTGATGAACAGGAACTTGAAGTAACTACCCTTTCAAATTCTAATCTTACTTTGGTTGGTACTGATACTGACAATACCACAGATTTGAATGAAGATGGCACCAACGAAGAAGTTCTGGCTGTTATTCAGCTGAATTTAACAAAATAAGCAGGCGGGTAAGAAATCATACTGTAAGTAGAATAACGACTGCACGAATTCTTTTATATTTACAGGCATGGAAAAGAGATGGATTTATCCGCAACAACCGGATCAGGAAACGGTAGCCAGGCTGGCAGCATGCCTTCACATTAATGCTTCCCTGGCTTCCCTTTTAGCACAACGCCAAATCAACACTTTTGAAGAAGCCAAAACCTTCTTCCGCCCTCAATTACAACATCTTCACGATCCTTTTCTGATGAAAGACATGCACCATGCCGTAAACCGACTGGTGATGGCCATCGAAAACCAGGAAAAAGTGCTGGTGTATGGCGATTATGATGTAGATGGCACCACTTCCGTAGCACTGGTATATGGCTTTTTGCGCGACCTCTGTCCTGAAATTGATTTCTATATTCCCGATCGATATACAGAAGGCTATGGTATATCCGAACAGGGCATAGCCTGGGCTGCTGACAACGGATTTTCCCTCATTATTTCGCTGGATTGTGGTATCCGTGCCGTTAAACTGATTGGCGAAGCCCGTAAAAAATGTATTGACTTTATTGTGTGCGATCACCACCGCCCTGGAGATGACCTGCCGCCTGCGCATGCCATTCTGGATACCAAACAACCGGGTTGTTCTTATCCTTACAAAGAATTATCGGGTTGCGGCGTGGGTTTTAAACTGTTGCAGGGGCTTTGCACAAAATTAAAATTAGATCCGCGACCGCTATATGATTATCTGGATCTGGTGGCGGTCAGCATTTCAGCCGATATTGTCCCAATTACCGGCGAAAACCGGGTGCTAACCTATTTCGGCTTACAAAAAATCAATAGCAATCCGCGGCCAGGGCTGGAGATGCTGATGGAAGTGGCTTGCCTTAAAAAGCCTATCGATGTAACCAAACTGGTTTTTGGTGTGGCGCCGCGCATCAATGCGGCCGGCAGAATGGAACATGCCAAAGCAGCCGTACATTTATTGCTGGCTGAAAACCAGGAAAAAGCGGCCTCTTTTGCTGATAACCTGCATCATAAAAATTCCCAGCGAAAGGATTTTGATAAAAGCATCACCCAGGAAGCTATTGAAATGATTGAAAGCAGTGAATGGTGTAAAGACGCGAAATCAACTGTGCTGTTCAAGAATGACTGGCACAAAGGTGTAATCGGCATTGTGGCATCCCGATGTATAGAAAAGTATTACCGGCCTACCATTATTCTTACCGAATCTAATAACAAAGCTACCGGTTCGGCCCGCTCGGTACATGGCTTCGACATTTATAATGCCATTGCCGAGTGTGAGGAATTGCTGGAACGGTTTGGCGGCCATACCTATGCCGCAGGCCTTACCCTCGCCCTGGACAAAGTACCCGAATTTCAAAAAAAGTTTGAGGAAGTGGTAGCCCAACGCATTCTCCCTGAACAATTGATTCCCCGCATTGATATTGACCGGAAAATCTGTTTATCAGAAATAGACCGTAAGTTCTATAATATCATCAGCCAGATGGCACCTTTTGGTCCACAGAATATGTGTCCGGTATATTGCTGTGATAACCTGCTGGTGTATGGCGAAGTTCAGGTATTGAAAGATGCGCATCTGAAATTCAGAGTGCGCCAACTGGATGACGAATCGGGCACCTGTTTACCAGCCATTGCCTTTGGCATGAAAGAAAAACTGGATATTATTGAGCAGGGTCAGCCTTTTGCGATGGTATTTACCGTAGACAACAATGAATTTAACGGAAGCAGTTCATTGCAACTAATGGTGAAAGACCTGCAATCTATATAGTGCATCCTGGCTATTTACCTTATAGCAGTACTTAGCTTCTCGATGCCAATGCCTGCCGGGCTTTTTCAATCAGTTTTTCCGCTGTAGTAGCTACAATCGAACTCAATACATGTTGCTGGGCAACATGGTTGTTGGTTTCACCCACATGGATTGCTCCCAGTACAAACTTTTCGCTAAGCTCGATTTCATCTTTCGACCGGTAGTTTTCCCGCACATCCAACACTTCATTGCCCTTGGCATCGGCAATTACCATTCTGATGGCAATTACCGGTTTAATCTTTAGTGTACGGGCCTGGTACACATCATCACCCAGGGTCAGGCTTTTTTCTTTGTCAGACCAGGAACCCATGGTCACCACCAGCCTGATAAAATAATCGCCTATGCCGGTAGCCACTCCTTTATCAAGCGAAGTATTAGGATAACCGTATGGATTATATTTGACTTTACCTTCCAGCGTTTCCACCGCAGCCACGTGCAGGTCCAACTCTTCGGCCAGCCGGGTTTCGATGATCTGGTATACCGTATCGATGATCTGACTGGTATACCAATCCTGGTTAAATTTTAAATTTTTAAAGGCATTTTCCGTCTCTTCCTGGCTTAGAACCTGGTCAGATATTTTTTCATCAACAGTAAGATTAAAGTGTACACAAGTGACTTCAGCACCTGAAAATATAGACTGGCCATATACCCATACTCCCATGGATAACAGCACCATTGTGATTAAAATACGCTTCATTTTGAGGTCAATTAAAAAATTGCGCTAAAATAATATTTTTATGAATATTTATTGAAATAATGTAAAAATATTTTTCAAAAGTAAAGCACTATAAACAATCCCAATACATGCTGGTTCTTCGATTAATCAGTCTGATTATTATGTCAAAAGAAAAAATCACTGTTTTCTGGTTTCGCCGCGACTTGCGCTTTGATGACAATGCCGGTTTATACCATGCCTTACAGGATCAATTACCAGTGTTACCCCTTTTTATTTTCGATACTGAAATACTGGATGACCTGGAAGATAAAAAAGATGCCCGGGTGGAATTTATTTATAAGCAGGTAACGGAAATTCACAGGCAGTTGGAGGAAAAAGGGAGTTCCATAATGGTAAAGAAAGGGAAGCCTGAACAGGTTTATAAAGAAATTCTAAATGAATATGAAGTAGGTGCTGTATACACCAACCACGATTATGAACCTTATGCCAAAGAGCGGGATGGTGCCATTAAAAAAATGCTGGAAGAAAGTAATATTCCTTTTCATACTTTTAAAGATCATGTGATTCTTGAAAAAGATGAAGTGCAAAACAATTCGGGCAGTTATTACAAAGTATTTACCCCTTACAAAAACAAATGGCTGAAGCAGGTAAATGAACATGCCTTCGATGGTTACCCTTCGGCATTAAGGTTTGATAACTGGCACAAAATCGATCCGTTGCCCCTACCCTCTTTAAAGGCTATCGGGTTTGAAAAAACTCATACTAAAATTCCCAGCAAAACCATAAAAGAAGACATTATTGACAGTTACGACCAAACTAGAGATTATCCGGGTATTACAGGCGGCACTTCCCGGTTGGGTATTCACCTGCGGCATGGCACCCTGAGCATTAGAAAATTAGCCAAAGCAGCCCGATCGCTGAACGATACTTTCCTGAATGAACTGATCTGGCGGGACTTTTACATAATGATTCTGGATCATAATCCGCAGGTAGTTGATGCCGCATTCAAACCTAAGTACGACAAAATCCAATGGCGAAACAATGAGGAAGAATTTGAAAAATGGTGCCAGGGAAAAACCGGTTTTCCTATTGTAGACGCTGGCATGCGGCAACTGAATGCTAGTGGGTACATGCACAACCGGATTCGCATGGTAACCGCCAGTTTTCTTACCAAACACCTGCTGATAGACTGGCGTTGGGGCGAAGCTTACTTCGCCGGAAAATTGCTGGATTATGAACTGGCCAACAACAATGGCGGCTGGCAATGGGCTGCCGGTTGTGGTACCGATGCCCAACCCTATTTCAGAATTTTTAATCCTTACTCTCAGGCTAAAAAATACGATAAAAATAAAACGTACATTAAGGAATGGGTGCCTGAATACGATTCAGAAGAATACCCTGAACCCATGGTCAACCATGAAAAAGCCAGAGAAAGATGCCTGAAAGTTTATAAAAAAGCTTTGGGCAAATAGTTAATATTTCGTTTTATTTTCATGCTGTTCCCACATCGCAAAAGCCTGCAATCCTTCCTGCCGGCCAAGCTGGGTGCAGGGTATGTTGCGGCCGGTAAGAGGCTTACAAATTTCTTCGTAGATCCACTGATCATTAAAATCTGCCGCAGCGGCATCCTGGTGGGTACAGGCGAACACAATGCGCCCAATGCCCGCCCAGTAAATAGCAGCCAGGCACATCGGACAGGGCTCACAAGAGGTATAAACCGCACATTGTTCCAGTTTAAAGGTTTTCAGGTTTTGGCAGGCATCGCGGATCGCCATTATTTCAGCATGGGCGGTGGGATCATTGGAGGCGGTTACCTGGTTGTATCCTTTTCCAACAACATGATTGTCTTTTACAATTACTGCTCCGAAAGGTCCTCCACTATGTGTTGTGATACTTTTTTTGGCCAAGGCAATGGCTTCTGTAATAAAAATCTGATCTTTATCCATAAATTTTCCTGTAATCAGCAACAAAGATACCTATTAGAATAATTTTTGTACAATACTAGTTTATTGTTTTCTTATTTTTTTAATTTTAATAAAGAAGACACAGCTTTTTTACCCGTTTAACTCAGCCTGCGCTTGAAGAATATCATCATTTTCTTAACCCTTATTATATTATCGTCTGATAGCTTCGCACAGGTCAGTACTTCCGGTGATTCGGTGAACCACCGGAAAACCAGAAATTTCTTACTTGTTTCAGGGGCCGCCTATGCCTTGTCTATTGCCGGATTGAGCGAATTGTGGTATAAGCACCAGGAAAATCAATCGTTCCGTTTTTTTGACGACAGCGATGAATGGAAACAAATGGATAAAGTCGGACACTTTTTCAGTGCTTTTCATGTGAGTGCTTTTGGCCGGCAGGCTTTTTATCGGCAGGGAATCCAATCAGGGAAAAGCGCCATTTTAGGAGGACTGGTAGGCACGCTTGTATTACTACCCATTGAAGTATTCGATGGTTTTTCAGCTGCTTACGGTGCATCCTGGACTGATCTGGCAGCCAATACCCTAGGCGCCTCTTTTTATGTGGGGCAGCAGCTTATCTGGAAAGAAGTTCGCATTCATCCTAAATTCTCATTTCATAAAACCAGGTTGGCGCCCCTTCGGAAAAATACCCTGGGCAGCCGGTTGCACGAAGAAATTCTGAAAGACTACAATGGACAAACCTATTGGCTTTCCGTTGACCTGGATCGATTTTTTGATCAGAAAAATATGTCAAACTTTCCAAAATGGCTTAATCTGGCGGTGGGTTACGGTTCCCACAATATGTTATATGCCCATGACTCGGAAAATCTGGATGCCAGATTAACGCCTTACCGACAATATTACCTGGCGCTTGATTTAGATTTTAGCCATATCCGACTCCCTCCTAGCAATTTTGGCAATAAAATGTTGAATGGCGTATTGTACCTGACTAACCTGATACACCTGCCGGCTCCGGCATTATCTTACGATCATAAAAACGGGATTCGCTTTTATCCGTTATACTTTTAAAACAAAAAGAAACGGTTATGAACATTGGCGATAAAGTAAGGTTGCTCCGCGGCAGCGAAGAAGGCATTATTACTAAAATAGTAGATGGAAAAATTATTGAGGTTGAAATAGAGGAAGGGTTCCAGATTCCTGTAATGCGCAGCGAGGTGGTAATTATTTCCAAAGAAGAAAACACCTATTTCAGAAAAAGTCAGGCTGAGGAAACGGCTCCTGCTAAACCAGTGGGTGAAAAATCTAAGAAAACCATCCGAACCACGCTGGCCACCCAGGGTATTTTTTTGGCTTTCACCGAAATAAACGACCAGAAACTCGCCCTGAACCTGATTAACAATACCGATCTGGATTTGCCTTTTACTATGGGTGAAGAGCAGGAAAACACCTATACAGGCATTACAGCCGGGTTATTAGAGGCCAGAAGTTCACTAAAAATAAAAGATGTTTCGGTGCAAACTTTTGAGAGGTGGCCTGCGATTATCATACAGTTTCTGTTTCATAAAGCCGGGCCATTTACCTTGCGGGAACCTTTTATTCGCAAAATGAGTTTCAAGGCTTCTTCCTTTTTCAAAAGTAAAAAAGATGCCCCTGTTATTAATCGGCAGGCCTTTTTGTTTCAGATCGATAACACCCTTTCTTCTGAAAAATCACAGACTCTGGACCCTGAAAAGCTGAGAGAAAGTATGCTGGAACCAAAGTCGGATGATAAAAAGTCGGAAAGCACCATAAATGAACGCCCCATTGATATTGTGGACCTGCATATAGAAAATCTGGCGACTGACAACGCAAGCATGAGCAATGCCGAAATGATGGAATTACAATTACAAACTTTCGAACAAAAGCTGGACAGAGCTATTGCCATGGGGATGGATCAAATTACTTTTATTCATGGTATTGGCAACGGAACCCTTCGCAATGCGATCCACAAAAAACTATCGGGCATGTCGAATATTAAATTTTTTAAAGATGCCATGCGCGAAAAATTCGGCTATGGTGCCACACTGATTAAAATAAATTAACGTTACTTTTCTGAAGCAACCATCAGCAACTTTAAATATTATGCTTAAGATACGCTTAAACACCTTTTTTCTATTAACACTGCTCTTAATATTGGCTGAGGAAGGGTTTGCGCAAACAAGTAAAAACCCAGAACTTTCAACCATTACTACCTATTATGACTCGGCCCGAACCGTAATTAAGGAAAAATACTTTATTCTGAACCAGGACAGTTCCCGCATCGATGGCGCTTATACCAAATACGATCCTGATGGCCATGTAGCAGCCAAAGGCATATTTGCTGATGGTGAAAAAACAGGTGTGTTCGAGGAATATTATCCGGATGGATCGCTACAGCGCACCATTCCATACAAAGCAGACAATAAAGAAGGCGATGTAAAAGTATACAATCCGGATGGCACCTTGCTGCAAACAGGGTATTTCAGTAACGATATGCTTAATGGTGAGTTGATTTTGTATTATGATAACGGGAAAGCCAAAAGTAAAACTACTTTTAAAAACGGATCACCCGAAGGCAAGGTAGAAACTTACTATATCAATGGAAATCTGAAAGAAGTGGTCCATTATAAAGCCGGGCAGCAAACTGGTCCTGCCGAATATTTTTATGAGAATGGAAATCTGAAAACCCAGGCCCAATATGAGCAGGGCATGCTAGACGGTGTGGTAAAAACTTACCATCAGGATGGACAACTGGTAGACAGTACTACCTTTAAAAATGGTCAGAAGCAGGATGGTTTTGTATCGTACAACCCTGAAGGAACTGTGATTACGGAAGGTAGATACGAAAATGGGTTTCTGGAGGGCGAATACAAAGAATATTACGACAACGGCAACCTGAAAAACAAATTTCAGTACCACGAAGGTAAAAAAACCGGAGAAAGCTTGGTGTATAATCCGGATGGACAACTGGCATTAAAAGTAAAATATCTGGAAAATGGCAGGGTGGAAACTGCCTATTATTCATCTTCCAGCATACAATCGGTAAAATCCTTTGAAAAAGGGAAGCCGCATGGTGTGTGGAAAACCTATTATGAGAATGACAGCCTGGAATCGCGAATTTCATATGCTTACGGAAAAATAGACGGAGAGAAGCTAACCTATTACCAGGAAGGGGGAATCAGCAAAAAAGAAGTATACCGAAATGGCAGGCTTACCGGGCAGGCGTATTCATATTATCCTTCAGGGAATATTAAAACCGAAACGAATTACTATTACGGACAACCAGAGGGTAAATTCACCGAATATTTCGACAATGCGCGGATAAAAATTTCGGGAGAATATGTGAGCGGAAAAAAAACAGGTACCTGGCAGTTTTTTGATGAAGCAGGCAACCTTGAAAAAAAAGTTGATTACCAGGAAGGGATTGAGACCAAAAGAAAATAACTTTCATAAGTTTAATGCGTTAAGAAGGCTTTTTAATCTTACCTTCATGAACTAACTTTGTAAGCTTATGGAAAAGGGCATACAAGAAACAAACTTCCAGTTTCCGGGTCAAACAGGATTTTACCGAGGCAAAGTTCGGGATGTATATTTCTTTGATCAGAAATTAGTGGCAGTAGCCACCGACCGTATTTCCGCGTTCGATGTTATTTTGCCCAAACCCATTCCGTGTAAAGGCCAGGTGCTGAACCAGATTGCCTATGAGTTTTTAATGGCTACCCGCGACATTGTGCCCAACTGGGTGAGCAACTCACCCGACCCGAATGCAACCATGGGTATTCGCTGCCAGCCATTTCCTATTGAAATGGTAATCAGGGGTTACCTGGCCGGGCATGCCTGGCGGGAATATCAGGCCGGGAAACGAACCCTGTGTGGCGTAGCGCTGCCGGAAGGTTTGCGGGAAAATGACCAACTGCCGCAACCGATTATTACCCCTGCTACCAAAGCGGAAGAAGGCCACGATGAAGACATTTCGCGTGACGACATCATAGCCAGGGGGCTGACCAGTGAAGCGGATTATAAAATGCTGGAAAGATATACGCGGAGCCTGTTCGAGCGGGGAACCCGTATGGCACAAGAAAAGGGCCTGATCTTAGTAGATACAAAATATGAATTTGGTAAATTTGAAGGTACCATTTACCTGATCGATGAAGTACATACGCCAGATTCTTCCCGGTACTTCTATGCGGAAGGATACCAGGAACGCCAGCAGCAGGGATTAGACCAAAAGCAACTTTCCAAAGAATTTGTTCGACAATGGCTGATATCTCAGGGATTTCAGGGAAAAGAAGGTCAGAAAATGCCGGATATGAATGAGGAAATGGTAAATTCGGTCACCAGCCGGTATGTGGAGTTATTTGAGAAGTTAATTGGCAAACCTTTCGTCCGCGAAAATTCTGAAAACATTTCAGACCGGATCTATCAGAACATATTACATAAACTTTAGTTTTAATTACAAACTTTCACTAAAATAAACTTCGAAATGAAGTATTCTATCGATAAAAGAGAACATTACTGTCTTATAAAACTGAATGAGGAAAAACTGGATGCCACACTGTCGCCCAGTTTAAAATCCGAACTCATCACCAAACATGCCGAAGGAGTTAAAAATCTTATTCTTGATATGACAGATGTAAAATATACTGACTCTTCCGGACTAAGCGCGCTGCTAATTGGCAACCGCATTTTTGATGAAGATGGCGGTGTATTTATCCTGGCTGGCATTACCGATCATGTGATGAAACTGGTTAAAATATCTCAGTTAGACAATGTATTAAATATTCTTCCAACCGTAGAAGAAGCCGTTGATGCCGTTTTTCTGAATGAGATCGATCAAAACTTAACCGATACTTCTGAAAGCGAAAACGAAAGCAATTAATTTAAGCTTTGAGTTTTATTCTTAAAATACTGGGCGCGAACTCTGCTACACCAGCCTATGGGCGACATCAAACCAGCCAGTTATTGGTTATTGACCAATATCATTTCCTTATTGACTGTGGTGAAGGCACCCAGATGCGACTGAATAAATTTAAAGCGAAAGCCAGTAAAATTCAGCATATATTGATCAGCCACCTCCACGGTGATCATTTCTTCGGCCTGATGGGGTTATTAAACACCATGAGCCTGGGTGGCCGGGTTACTGATTTACATGTGTATGCCCCGCCCGGTCTGTCTGAAATTATCACTGTACATTTAAAACATTCAGGCACGGTTTTAAATTATAAAACACATTTTCATGCGCTGGAACATCCCGAACAATCCAACAGGATTTTTGAGAATGAACTATTAACCATTGATACGCTTCCCCTGGACCACAGAATTCCGTGTTTTGGATTTATTTTTAAAGAAAAAGAAAAAAGAAGGCGTATTAACAAAGCGGTAATGCCTGCTGATTTGTCTATCGCGGAAATTAATGACCTGAAAGATGGCAGGGATATTCTGAACGAAACAGGCATACTAAAGTATAAGAACGAAAATTTCACCTTACCCCCACGGAAAAGCAGGTCTTACGCCTATTGCTCTGATACCCGGTTTAATGAAAGTATTGTACCACTTATTCAGGATGTGGACCTTTTATACCATGAGGCTACCTTTATGAAAAGTGAAGACCAGGAAGCTTTTTCCAGATACCATAGTACGACCGAACACGCAGCCATAATCGCTAAAAAAGCAAACGCCAAACAACTTATTATCGGGCATTATTCCAGCCGGTATCAGGAAATTGATGATTTTCTGAACGAAACCAAAGCTGTTTTTCCCAAGACCTTATTAGCCATTGAGGGAAATGAATATATTGTTAACGATTAACATTAAAAACAAATGGTTCGAACATGAATAAAAAAACGAATCTGTTTATTGTTTTATCTATCATTTTCCTTACCAATGCCCTATTGGCGGAAATTATCGGGGTTAAAATTTTTTCTGCTGAATCAATGCTTGGGGTTCCTCCTGCCCAAATTTCTTTGCTGGGCGATTGGGTGCTCGATTTTAACCTCACTGCCGGTGTAGTAATCTGGCCCATTGTGTTCATTACCACCGATGTGATTAATGAATATTTTGGTAAAAAGGGTGTAAAAAAAATCAGCTTTCTCACAGCCGGTTTTGTGGCCTACTCGTTTCTGGTGATCTTTATTGTTACCAAATTACCCCCGGCCGATTTCTGGCTTCATGTAACCCCGGTTGACGGAGCGGGCAATACCTTTAATATTGATTTTGCCTTTAAAACCATTTTCCGTCAGGGTTTAGGCATTATTGTAGGGTCGTTAACGGCCTTTTTGATTGGGCAGTTGCTGGATGTGTTTGTATTTCAGAAGTTGAAAAAAATTACCGGAAATGAAAAAATCTGGTTGCGTGCCACTGGGTCTACATTGGTTTCACAACTTATTGACAGTTTTGTGGTGCTTTTCATCGCTTTTTATATTTTTGGTGGCTGGACCTTTACCCAAATCATTTCGGTGGGCATTGTTAATTATATTTACAAAGCCAGCGCTGCCATTGTATTAACGCCTCTTTTGTATGTGGCGCATTATTTTATCGACCGGTACCTGGGAAAAGAAACTGCTGACCAGCTAGCTGAAGAAGCTACGCAGGATACGGCTTTTTTCTAATGCTAGGACCAATATTTATTCAAATAGATTTTGATATAGTGAATCCGAAGGATTCTTAGAATTATAGAAAATAATGGAACGAATTATACGACCCCGATGGGGTCGCGCCTAAAGTTTATGTATTGGTTTATAGATATGTAATCCCTTCGGGATTGATGGCATAGAAGGTGGAAAAAACAAGGTCAACCTATCATTCGACCCCGTCGAGATGAACCAATTGGGGTCGTGGCTAACGTCCATATATTAATTCTACAAATATGTAATTCCTTTGTGATAAGTCGATCGGTTAGGAAAGCCCTTAAAAGATCTGGTAACAGAAATCCAGTGCAAAGGGGCCGGATTACTCAGCCTTAATGATTATATTGATACAACTACTCCTACGGGTAAGCTAACTTTTCATCTGTTTGCCGCTTTGACAGAATTTGAAAGGGATATTATTCGGGCTCGAACCCTGGCTGGTTTGGCTGCTGCCAAGGCCAGAGGGAGAAAAGGAAATGAGTGGGAACTTTTCTACTTTAACATCCGGATTTATATTTAATTTTAATGGATGCATATACGTTTACACTAAGGAGTTAACTATACCGACCTAGGGTGCTCAAGGTACGTATTCGATTTCCGGATACTCCGATTGGTTTTTGATTTCCGAAGCGGGGGCTCCTTTCAGGTATACATTAAAGAAACTGCTGATGCAGTGCGATGTTACGGCAACCTGGCGGCTACCATCGAGACGCACAACGCCTAGCGTACGCATCAGCAGCCCAAATACTATAATCTTAATCATGCGCATAGCTGGCTTTGGTTTAAAGCTAATGGTCACTAAAAAAGGTGCTCGTCACACAAAATAGCCGTTTTTAAGGACTGCTGTATAGATGGCAAAATCTACTATTATATCGTTACTTTGTAAAATTAAGTACTTTGAATTACAAAGTTAATGATTTTTTCTAAAGAAACAAGGGTCCCTTTAGATGAATGGAACTGTTTCTTTGCGCTACCTGCCCACATTAGAATTCCCCCTTTAATTGCTTTTTATATCTTTGGTGTTCTTATAACCTAAAAATTAAGGGGCATAAGAAAATTGATGCTATATACAAGTACCTTCTCACGATACACTTATGTTTGAAATGCCTTGGGTAAGTGAAAAGGACTATGAACTTCAATTTACCAATGGATGCTATAAAGTAGCACATAATCATCTTTTACGAGCAGGGACGTATACTACGGGTTTCGTACAATTTGGCGGAAGAAGCTGCTCAAGATACCGCTTTTTTCTAATGCGTAAGCCTTCTTTTTAAGTTATCACAAATAATACCGGTGGCAATGCTCACATTCAGCGATTCGGCATCGCCAAACCGGGGGATAAAAATTTTCTTATTGATCCAGGGCTCTAAATCAGGGTTAATTCCAAACGATTCATTGCCCATTAAAATAATACCGCAATCCGTAAACCTGATCTGACGCACATCTTCACCATCCAAAAAAGCCCCATATACAGGGACTTCAGCAGACTTAAAGTAAGTGGCCAGATCCGTATAATACACAGATACCCTTAAAAATGATCCCATACTGGCGCTGATTACTTTCGGGTTATATACCTCCGCGGTTTCGTTTGAACAAACAATACCCGGGATGCCATACCAGTCGGCAATACGGATAATGGTACCCAGGTTGCCCGGATCGCGCACATCGTCCAGTGCCAGAATAAACTCATTTTTTGGGAAAATCGGAATATTTTTTTTAGCTTTCACTACTGCCAATCCTGCATGGTTGCTTTGAAGTGTAGTTAAACCCATCAGCTCTTTTTCGCTCACTTCATATACCTGGCTGGCAGTGAGTTGGCTGCTGATGCGTGGGGAGTGCGCCATCAGAAAGGGTTGCGTAGCTACCAGATATTGAATAGTAAAACTGGAATAAAGTAGCTCTCGTATACTTTTTGCCCCTTCTACCAGGAAAAGCTCATTTTTTTTGCGATACTTTTTTTGATGCAACGATTTGATTAATTTTGCTGTTTTTTTCGAAATCATCGTTATAAATATAAATATCTGAAAATTACAAAATTACTTTGCTGAAATTCAGGAAACTATTTATGCGGCAAGCATCCGTTTTATTATTATCCAGACTGCATGGCACTGTCCAATAAAGCTATTATAAAATTTTATCACTTCCTCCATACCAGCCTGGTAATAACTTTGGTGGCTTTTGTATTGGCCGGATGTGTGGGTACACGCTACCTGAAAGGTGACCAGCTCTTATTATACGAACAAAAAATTAAAGGTACCGACAACCTGGATAAAGAAAAACTGGAAGATTTATTCAGGCAGAAAACCAACCGGCGGTTCCCGATCATTCCCTTTGCGCCCTATGTAGGTTTTTATCAGTACGGGTTAAAATATTACGACAAAGAGGCCATTCAGGAAGAAAAACAAAAAGTAATACAAAGACTTGACAGAAAAATTGAGCAGAACACCGATCATAAGAAAAAAACGGATAAGTTAATCGCTAAAAAAGAGCGGAAAATAACCAAACTAAACCGGAAGTTAGAAGAAGGTAACATCTGGATGCGGTGGGGCGAACCTTTGGCTGTTTACGACAGCGCACTTACAGAAGAAACCCGTGAAGTGTTAAATAAATATTTGCAAACCAAAGGATATTTTAATGGGAAAGTAACCTATGATGTAAACATACTTAACAAGCTGGTTAGCGTTATTTATACGGTACAGGAAAGAAAACCTTATACCATCGATACCATTTCCTATGTAAGCGCCGATACAGCGATTACCCGCATCATTTACGATAATCTGGAAAATCAGGCGATCAGCCAGGGCGACAACTACGATCAGGATGAACTAACCGCTGAAAGAACCCGGATTGACGAGCTGTTGAAAAATAGCGGATACTTTGATTTCAGTCGGCAGTACATTTCAATTTTTGCCGATACCACCCTGGGCGATTTGCGGGTAGCTACCAAGTTTATTATCCAGGAGCCTGAAAAAAGGGGGTATCATAAAATTTTCGAAATCGACTCTGTAATTTTTAATATTGACGATAACATTACCGAGAAAACAGCCGACCGGCAAACGGAAGTTTACGACCACATTACCTACCGGTTCTATCACAATAAGTATTATAAAAAAATCCTGGACAGCAAAATTTTTATTCATCCCGGCGATTTATACAATAAAAAAAATACACTGGAAACGCAGCGGCAGCTTTCTAACCTGGATGTATTCAAATTTATTAACATTAACTATGATACCACTGGTGGTAAAATGATCGCCAATATCTATACCAGTCCGCTGAAGAAATTTCAGACGTCTAATGAGGTAGGGCTTAACGTGAGCCAGGCTTTTCCCGGACCATTTTTTAATACTTCTCTTAAGGTGAGGAATGTATTTGGCGGACTTGAAATTATGGAGGTAAGTGGCCGTGCTGGTATTGAAGGGGTACCGCCGGTAACTGAGCAACGGAATGTTTTTAAAAGCAGTGAGGCCGGAGGAACTTTTTCTTTAACCTTCCCGCAGTTTATTTTTCCTTTTATCAACCGTTTCACCCGGGGCGAAATTAACCCAAAAACCAGAGTTCAAACGGGTTACAGTTTCGTAGACCGCCCCGAATACCGAAGGTCAAATTTCAAAACCTCTATTTCCTATTCGTGGCAAAAACAGCAGAAAATTTTATATGAACTCACTCTGGCTGATATCAACTATATTGATTCCAGAATACAATCGGATGCTTTTCAGCAACGGCTCGATGAATTAGAGGCAGCAGGGAATAAAAGTCTGCCCCGGGCCTTCCTGCCTTCGTTTGTAACCAGCACCATTTTCAATACCACTTTTAATTTCAATAATTATGGTTCGAACACCAAAGCTTCTTTTTTGAGGTTATACCTGGAAAATGGCGGATTAATATTTAATTATTTTAATGCTTTTACCAACCTGTTGGATTCATTAAATCTTCAGTATTTCAGGTTTTTTAAGATCAACACCGATTACCGGCAGTATGCGCCCGTATCACGCTCTACCACGCTTGCCTATCGGTTCAATGTAGGCATTGCCGCGCCCTATGGCGGCACCATTGGCTTACCCTATGAAAAATTATTTTTTGCCGGAGGCAGCAACAGCATCAGGGCCTGGCCCGCACGCCGGTTAGGTCCAGGTTCCAGCGCACCCGATTCGGTCGACATCGATGGGTATTATGTGTATCTGATCGAACAACCTGGAGAAATCCTGCTGGAATCCAGCATAGAAATCCGGCAAAAGCTATTTGGTTTTGTCGATGGAGCCATTTTTCTGGATGCCGGCAATAGCTGGCTCATCAAAGAAGACGACACTCGGCCGGGCGGAAATTTTGATTTGAATCGCTTCTATAAAGAAATCGCGCTCGGAACGGGCTTAGGACTTCGATTTGATTTTTCGTATCTTATTGCCCGCTTCGATTTTGGGCTCAAAGTGTATGATCCGGCACGGGATTTAAAGCAGCGATGGATTGGTCAGCAATTTACACTGGCCGAAGAATTACAGCATTTTACCTTTAACTTCGGAATTGGCTATCCTTTTTAGGTTCCCATAATTTCCTCCAGTTTTTCTTCCAAAGCTTTGCCCCGCAAATTTTTCGCGATAATTCTGCCTTCCTTATCCAGTAAATAAGTAGCAGGAATCGCATTGATGTTATACAGTTCCGCAGCCTTGGAATCGAAATACTGTAAATCGGATACGTGCGTCCAGGTAAGGTTATCGTCCTGAATGGCTTTTACCCAGGCAGATTTTTCCCGGTCCAGGCTAACACCAAAAATTTCAAATCCTTTGTTTTTATACTGGTCGTACAACCGCACCACATTAGGGTTTTCTATGCGGCAGGGCCTGCACCAGGCAGCCCAGAAATCAATCAGTACATATTTGCCTTTCAGAGAGCTTAGGCGGACGGTATCGCCCTTAGGATTGGGTAAGGCAAGATCCGGAGCTTCTTGACCAATAGCCAGTGTTTTCATATCTTTCACACTGGCAGCAAAATCCTGTGTATACGGTGAGTCTGGTAGTTCTTTCTGAAATTTATCGGCCAGCTCACTTAAGAACATAAAGTCTTTATCCGGGTCCAGATAATTTACCGCAAACAAGGCGGCTATTGAATTACCCATATTTTGGATTTTTTCTTTTATCTGTGTGCGGGTAGCAGTTTCCAGAGAATCATAGCGCTGTTCTACGGCAGCCATCCCTTGCTGATTATTGGCATTTCTGGCCTCAATATAATCGTGATTGAGTTTATTTACGCCTTCCTGAAGCCCCTGCATAATTCTGTTAACCTCATTCAGATAATCGGTATCGGTAGAGCCCTCCACTTTGGCCAGCCCCTGGTTGTTGTTTCCATCAGCGGTTACCGTTACATCTTCGTCGTTCAACACCAGCGTTACATACTGATTTTCGTAAAAATTAATCCGGTAAAACCCCGGTTCAGAAACTTCTGTGGTTAACTGAAAAGTACTGTCCTCCTGAATGGTAATGGTATCTATTACTTCCAGGTTTGAGTTCCCAACTTTTTCGAGCACCACTACGCCTTCGCTTTGCGGATTGTTAATTTTACCCTTAATGGTAACCGGGTTTTGTTGTCCAGAGGATTTGCCATTTTGGCTCTGCCCATTGCTGCAGGCATGCGTAATAATTGCGCCTACTAATAAAAATAATATCTTATTAACTTTCATAATGTTGTTGTTATTGGATATTTATCCAAGTACTTCTTTAATTAATTGGTTGGCTAATTTAGGATTGGCTTTTCCCTGGCTTCTTTTCATTACTTCACCTACAAATAAGCCAATTAATCCTTTTTTGCCTTTTTTATATAGTTTCACCTGATCGGGAAAAGTAGAGATTACTTCTTCAATCAAAGGTTTGATGTTATCAACGCTACTGTCTTGCAGCAGGTTATTTTCCTGAGCTACCTCCACCGGTGAAGCTTTTGGATTTTCCAGTAACAGTGGAAACAGTTTTTGAGAGGCTGCCGCAAAGCTCACCCGATCTTTTGCTACCAGATCTATGAGTTCGGCCATGGTTTCCGGACGCAAAGGAAAATCCAGTATACTAACGGAGGCATTGTTCAAATATGATTTAACAGGTCCCATCAACCAGTTGGAAGCTGCTTTGTAAAATTCGATAGACTGGCAAACGGCATCGAAATACAGGGCAGTTTCCTTTTGTTCGCTCAATACTTCAGCATCATATTCGGGCAACTGATAGGTTTGGATAAATTTCTCATAAAACTCATGCGGCAGGGTGGGCATCGCGGCCTTTATTTCCGACAGCATTTCGTCGGAAATCAGCACCGGGCTTAAATCCGGTTCCGGAAAATACCGGTAATCGTTCAATTCCTCTTTGGTACGCATCCCAGCGGTAGTACCTGTATCGGCATTGAATGTCCTGGTTTCGGAAATAATAGCATGCCCCTGTTCCAGTTCGCTGATCTGCCTTTCTACTTCAACATCGATGGCCCGCTGCGCATTGCGAATGGAATTCATGTTTTTTACCTCCACTTTCTTTCCATATTCCCTGGCTTCTTTCAACATTACAGAAACGTTGGCATCGCACCGCATGGAAGCTTCCTCCATATTGCCATCACAAATTTCAAGGTATTTCACCAGTTTTCTGATTTCTGCCAACAAAGCCGAAGCCTCTTCGGAGCTTCTCAGGTCTGGTTCAGTAACAATTTCTATCAGCGGTACACCGGCCCGGTTAAAATCTACCCATGTATCGGTTTCGCCTTCCAGGTGAATAGATTTCCCCGCGTCTTCTTCCAGGTGAATCCTGTTCAGGTGAATTTTTTTTTCCTGTCCGTTTTTTAGTTTCACTGGCAGATACCCACCCACACAAATCGGGGTTTTGTCCTGCGTAATCTGGTAACCTTTGGGTAAATCGGGGTAAAAATAATTCTTGCGATCAAAAATAGTTTCACGGGATATGTCGCAATGGCAGGCCAGGCCCATTTTAATAGCCTGTTCTACCACCTTTTTATTGAGTTTGGGCAAAGTACCCGGATGCCCCAATGTAATTACGCTGATGTGCGTATTGGGTGCGGCTCCGAACTCATTCGCGTCGGAAGAGAATATTTTGGTATGTGTTAGCAACTGCACATGTACTTCCAGGCCTATTACAGTGGTATATTTATCCCTCATTTGGTTCACCATATGAGTCAATATCTTTTTATTCTGATTTTAAAATTGGGCAAATATACGTAAAAAGAAGGTGGAATGGTTACGGTTTCAGGAGTTATATAGCTTTTGGATACAGGATTCCAGTTTCTTAGGCTTTTGTGTACCCAGTAAAAGTTTTTTCCCATCGGTCAGTTCCAGTTGCAG
>JBGTIS010000163.1:0-11621 GCA_041745535.1 Cyclobacteriaceae bacterium
TAATCGCTTTAGCCTTTCGTCCAACTCAGCAAAAAATTGTTGTTTGTATTCCAAATTGTCACGCATCGCCTTTCATTCTTTTTTGAAAGGTAAACACAAATCTGTTATAAGTTATTTATTGTTTAATCCTTAGTATAATAATTTTTTTTATAAACCAAAATTAAAGAATATTATAATGAAACAATATATTTTTCTATTTGGAAGATGAAAAAGGTGAAATAATAGGTAGATCAGAACTAACAACTTTGCCTTTTATTCCTCGGATTGGGGAGCATGTGTTCCTTTCTTCTGGGCTATTGGCAAAAAAAGACAAATTTCTTGAAAAGTATAATATTAATTTTGATACTTTCTTAGAGGTTAAAAATGTGAAATATAGTCAAAGAGCAAGTGATATTACGGTTGCTGAAATTTACATGAAATATTTACCAAAAATTGATGCAATAGTGTAGAAGACATTAATATAACCTCAAATCTTCCAGATGGCGATAAACAAAAAAAGATTTTGAAGAAAGAAAAAAGTGAATTAAATATAACCCCTAATGCTCTTAAATTTGAGTTTAATTGTAAAAAGCTAACTGGTACTACCTTAAAACAGGTATATTATGAGTACAAAGTTTTGGGTTTTGAAAATTTTAGAAGCTATGGTGAACAAAACTTTGAATATATTCCCCTATCAAAATTATGTTTACAAAGTTCAAATAACAGTTATTTTGAGTTTTTTGACTCATTAAAATTCTTATCACGTGAAGGTTATTATACATTAGACTTAAAAATAAGGTCTGAATTAGATGATTATTTTTATGATAAAAAGATGTCGAATGATTCTTTTTGGATTAATTATATAGATAGAACCATAACTAAAGTTTACTTGCACTGGGAAACACTTGGATATATAGAGAATTCTAATTTAACAGATATTTTTCCTTTATATATAGAATTAAATTTTGATAATAATAAGCAATTGTTTGTTTTAGCAGCAGAAGTAGAAAAAATTAATGACCATTATAATTTTATGATTCCTGATGAATCTTTAGTGGTTTTTTTTAGCAAAGAAAGTTTAAATAAATACGTTCGCGCTGAAAACAAAAAATGATAGTGAACTACCTCCGGACAAGCCTAGAAGGCATTAATTGGAATTTTCCCCTGTCCTGTGACACACAAGATTAAATATTACATCAACCTATGCTGATTTTTAATTCAATACGTTTATAAGCTAACCATAACAATTCTCATCCGACAATGAGTCCTTTATTACTTCTGTCTACTTACTTATAATTTATATTTCCCAAGCCCTTTGGGCCACGGGACTGAAGAGTAGAGGAAAAGGTATTGTTCCGTAATTGTTACATTTATTTTAGGTCGGGAGCTTGCTTATATTGGTGTTCATTGTAATTTCCATTGCTCTTTTCTTTACAATCTTTTGAAACTTACTTAGGAGTAGGTAGGTTTGAACCAGTATTTAAATGGAGTGAAAAGTAATACCAAAGAAAATACCCTAAATCTGTCTGGTCGGTTGGTGTAGGTACAGGGTTTTAACGCAAAAACATGAGGAGAGTAGTAATTACCGGAATGGGAGCCTTAACGCCCATTGGCAACGAAGTAAATTCTTACTGGAATAATTTACTGGCCGGAAAAAGCGGAGCTGCCACCATTACCCGTTTCGACGCAAGCCGGTTCAGAACCCAGCTTGCCTGCGAACTGAAAAATCTGGATGCGGCTTCACTATTGGATAGAAATGAACTTCGAAAAACTGATTTATTTACGCAATATGCATTGATATCGGTAGCTGAGGCCGTAAAAGATGCTGGTCTGGATTTCCCAAATATGAATCCTTTCGATACTGGCGTGATTTGGGGGTCTGGTCAGGGTGGGATGGCTACTTTTGAAGAGCAGGTAAAAGAGTATACACAGGGCGGGTTTAATCCCCGTTTCAATCCTTTCTTCATTCCCAAACTGCTTACGAATATGGCTTCCGGCCTGATTTCCATCAAGTATGGCCTGATGGGCATTAACTATACCACAGTTTCAGCCTGTTCTACTTCCAACACAGCCATTATGGACGCCTTTAACTACATCCGCTGGGGAAAGGCCAAAGTAATTATTACCGGCGGATCGGAAGCGCCCATTACTGAAGCTTCTATTGGCGGGTTCAGTGCAATGAAAGCCATGTCGACCCGCAACGATGATCCTGCTATCGCTTCCCGGCCTTTCGATACCGAACGCGATGGTTTTGTGATGGGCGAAGGTGCCGGCGCGCTTATTCTGGAAGAATATGAGCATGCCAAAGCCAGGGGTGCTCACATTTATGCTGAAGTGGCCGGTGCTGCCATGACTGCCGATGCTTATCATATGACCAGTACTCATCCGGAAGGTTTGGGCGCTTATATGGCCATGAAACAGGCATTGGAAGAAGGTGAACTGAATACTGATGAAGTAGATTACCTGAATGTGCACGCTACTTCCACGCCGGTAGGTGATTTAAGTGAAATTGCAGCCGTGGGCCGGTTATTTGGCGAAAATCCCACGCATTTGCACATTAGTGCTACCAAATCAATGACGGGGCATTTACTGGGAGCTGCCGGGGCTATTGAAGCCATCGCCTGTATTAAAAGCATTATTGAAGGCGTGATTCCGCCTACGATTAATACTACTCATCCGGACCCTCAGCTTCCTGACAGTTTTCAGATTGTATTTCATGAGCCTATCGAGAAAAAGGTAAAAGTGGCTATGAGCAACACCTTCGGATTTGGCGGGCACAATGGGATTGTGGCATTTAAGGCTTTTCAATAAACCAAAGAAGCGTTAATGCGGCAGCAGTTAAAGGATGAAAATCGCCGAAATTAAGTAATTAACCGGCCATCAAACTGAAAAGGCTTTCTTTCCACAATTTTGATGGAAGGAAAGTCTGCATGCCGTGGATTCAGCAGATAATTATATTCCTGCGATACATGCACCGATGGGACCTGTACCATACAGGTCATATTCTTTTCTAACCAGGCGGTTCCCATCCGGGCCAGTGCTTCCGGTGCAGGAAACTGCCGCCAGTATGCCGGTAGTTTATTTTCCTGAATGGTTTCCTTTTTTATACCATCGGGGACTTCCAGCGTAAGCAACAGCATCGGGCCCAGGTTGCGGTGTTGTTCAATGCCCACCAGAAATTCCAGTGCGGCCAGCGCCCTGTTTTCGGCTGTGTATACTACCGCCCTGCCTGGTAAATTCCATCGACCACCATATAAAAAGGCTCCATATCCGTCCAGTCCATCATATTTTTCTTTACACAAACGGAATAATTTCATAGGTGCGGTAGCTGTAAATTTTTGAATGGGTTACAGGAAAACTAACTGGGTTTGGATACTTTTCCATATACCATTCGGGTTTTTGGGAGGCATGAAAACCAAATTTTCTGTACAACTCATGGGCATCGGCGGTGTTTAATCCCCAGCGTTGCAGGTGTTGCAGCTCAGGATAATCCATGATATAGGCTACCAATTGTTTGCCCAGGCCTTTGCCCCGGTAGGCATCCGCGATAAAAACATCCATCACCCAGGCAAAAATGGCAAAATCAGTGACAACCCGGGCAAAGCCAACCTGCTTATTAGGTGTATATACCCCAAAACACAGCGAATTTCTGATTGATTTTTCTACCGTTTCCCGGCTCCGTCCTTTCGCCCAGTACGATTCCTGACTCAGGTAATGGTGAATAAAATTAATATCCAGCCCGGATGGGTCGGTTGAAATGTAAAAATCTTCCTGGTTCATGGCTTAAATTTCGCTATTGGTTAACGGTACACGCCATGCTCTATCTGACCAAGCAGCTGCAATAAGAGTTCTGCGCCCTGTCGGGTGTCCAGCAGGTCAGCAGGTTTTACACCACCCAACGCCCGGTTGGCCGTTAGCATCCAGTGCTGAAATATATCAGGCGCAGCAAATACCGTTTGCCCGAAAAGGATAATCTGTGCCCATTGAATAATTTGTTCACTGATGTGGGAAGGGAGGTATTCCTGCTCTTTATACCGTTGCAGCGTCCGTTCGCCAATGGGAAGTTTTGGAATCAGTTCCTTCATCGATACACCCAATCCCTGGCTTACTACTTTAAGCGTGGCCCGGGTTACACCCCGACGAGCCAGCCGCACCAAATCGTACGGATTTTGAATTGGCTCATCGCCTTGCCCCATAATTCTATTCAGATCCTGTGCATACATAGATTTTGCTTTTATGCCAATTTACAAAAATATTACGAAAAATGGCGTATTATGTTTAATGAATAATTAAGTCAGGGCGCTGAAAAAGAAAAAGCCGCAAATAAGATTATAGGCAGCTTTTTATACTTGGTTAAGCGGTAGGGGAAATTACAGCAATTACACAGGCATGTAATCTACCACAAATACATCTTCCACCACGCCCAGTTCGCCCAGTAACTCACCAAACTTCTTGTGCTCAGGATGCGGTAAATAGGCATCGCGTGCGGCGGTATCCTGAAAGGTAACCTGATACACATGCGTGAAACCTAAATTCTTGTTTTCAGGGCTGTTGTTGGTGCCATATTCAAAGGATACAATACCAGGAATTTTCTTTTGTAAAGCTTTGAAAGCTTCGGTAACTTTTTCAATATCAGCAGGATCTGCGTTGGGTTTGTATTTAAACACCACGATATGACGGACCTGGTCTTTCTTTTTATAATGAAAACCGGTCAGAACGAATACCGAAGATAATGCCAGAATGGCCAGACTTGAGAATACGATTTTTTTCATGAAATACTTTATTTTACTGGATTTACAATTTGAATTTTTAAAAATAGATATATTTCCTGTAGGATAAAATTTTGTATAAAAATGTTTGCTGACTTACCCGTTTACCATAAGGATTTCAGTTTATAAATAGGAGGCTTCAAACTATTTTGTAAATTGGTATTTTCTAACAGTAAATACCAAACCTGAAATTATGAAACCAAATAAGTCTTCTCTTTCTCGCCGTACTTTTTTACAGCAATCTACTCTGGCTGCTGGTGTAATAATCGTTCCCCGGTACGTATTGGGTGGAAAAGGATATATCGCTCCCAGCGATAAATTGAATATGGCCGTAGTGGGTTCCGGTGGCAAAGGTATGGTCGACCTGATGAACGCCTATAACGAAGGCACCGATACCATCGCCGTGTTGTGCGATGTGGACGACCGGCAGGCGAAGGAAGCTCGTGAAAAATTCCCCAAAGCTCCTTATTATAAAGATTATCGCATAATGCTGGAGAAAGAGGCTAAAAATATCGATGCCGTTATTATAGCCACTCCCGATCATATGCACGCGCCGGTAGCGATGGCTGCCATGCAGTTGGGCAAGCATGTATACGTGGAAAAACCATTAACCCATAACATCGCGGAAGCCCGTCAACTTACCGAAGCCGCCAAACAATATAAGGTAGTTACGCAAATGGGCAATCAAGGTAGCAGTGGCGACGATACCCGAATCGTGGAAACCTGGATACAAAAAGGTGTAATCGGCGATGTGCATACAGTAAAAACCTGGACCAATCGCCCGGTTTGGCCGCAGGGCATTCCCCTGCCTAAAGAAAAACAACCCATTCCGGATGGCGTAGACTGGGATTTGTGGCTGGGTGTAGCGCCTTACCGTGACTACAACGAAGCCTTTATGCCATTTCGTTGGAGAGGATGGTGGGATTATGGTACCGGTGCCCTTGGAGATATGGGCTGCCACATTATGGATGTGCCTTTCCGGGCTTTAAAGCTGGGATATCCCACCTCAGTATCCTGTAGTGTAGGATCCGTATATAAAGATTTTTTTGAGGAAGCGTTTTATCCGGAAAGTTGCCCGCCTTCTTCTGCCATACATTTAAAGTTTGCAGCCGGAGGGAATAAACCTCCCATTAACTTTTCGTGGTACGATGGCGGTATATTACCCGAACGCCCGGAAGAGCTGCAACCCGATGAGGTAATGGGCGATCGCGATGGCGGTATTATTATGGAAGGTACCAAAGGCAAACTGATGGCCGGCATGTGGGGCAAAAATCCCACCTTGCTGCCTACTTCCAAAATGAAAGGAGCGGATCTGCCCAAAGCTGAAATGCCCTTTGTGGAGGGTGGTCCGGAAGGTCATCAGCAACAATGGGTAAAAGCCTGTAAAGAAGGTTACGGTGCCTACACCAGTTCGCCTTTCGAAATTGCCGGCCCGCTTACCGAGACTGTTATTATGGGTAACCTGGCCGTACGCAGCTATAGCTTCCAGGAAGAAAGAGCCGATGGACAGGGTACCGTTTTTCCCGGTCGGAAAGAATTACTTTGGGATGGAAAAAATATGAAAATTACCAATTTTGATGAGGCCAACCGATATGTGAAACGGGAATACCGAACCGGTTGGTAAGGGCACTTTGAATACACAGAGTAAAACCTCAGGCTTTTTGAACAGGCCTGGGGTTTTATTTTTTTTATCCGCATTTAAAATCATGTAAAACCTATTGAAAATTATGTAACACAATCCATAGTAGGTGTGTTTACCTTTGTAGAATAATTAAATGAAAGGATTACTGAATGACACCGAATACTGAAGTTGAAGAAAAACAAGTTTTGCGATCCGCTAAGCCGGATAGCTATAAAAAGCAAACTTTTCCCGTATTGGGGATGAGCTGCGCGGCGTGTGCGGTGAGTGTAGAATCCATGCTGAAATCTACCGAAGGGGTAAAAGATGCAGGTGTAAACTTTGCCAGCCAGACCGCCTGGGTGGAATACAACCAATCGGTAAAGCCGCAAACCCTGCAAAGTGTGATACAATCTATTGGTTACGACCTGATTGTAGATGAGGAAGATCCGCAGGCACTTCAGGAAGAAGCGCGGCAAAAACATTACAAGGCTTTAAAATTCCGCACTATCTGGTCGGTAATCCTGGCGATTCCAATAGTAATTATCGGCATGTTTTTCATGGATATGCCCTATGGGAACTGGATTTCAATGGCGCTGGCTGCTCCGGTAGTATTTTATCTGGGCCGAAGCTTTTTTATCAATGCCTGGAAACAGGCCAGGCATGGCAAAGCCAATATGGATACACTAGTCGCTTTGTCTACCGGAATCGCGTTCATTTTTAGCGCATTCAGCACCATCTTTCCCGAATTCTGGGAGAAAAGGGGGTTGCCCGCCCATGTTTATTTCGAAGCCGCTGCCGTTATAATCACCTTTATTTCCATAGGCAAACTGCTGGAAGAAAAAGCGAAATCCAGTACTTCTTCGGCTATTAAGAAACTGATGGGCTTACAGCCTAAAACCGTAATTGCTTTAATTGATGGCGTGGAACAGGAAATTCCTATCGCCTCCGTGCAGGCAGGGTACCTGCTGCTGGTACGACCTGGCGAAAAAATACCGGTAGATGGGGTGGTTACCGCGGGCACTTCATTTGTAAATGAAAGTATGATTACCGGAGAGCCCGTGCCTGTTGAAAAAAGAAAAGGTGAGAAGGTGTTTGCCGGTACCATCAACCAGAAAGGAAGTTTTCAGTTTGAGGCGGAAAAAGTGGGGGGTGATACAGTGCTGGCGCAGATTATTAAAATGGTGCGGGAAGCGCAGGACAGCAAAGCGCCGGTGCAGCGACTGGTGGATAAAATCGCCGGTATTTTTGTGCCGGTAGTCATGGGCATTGCTATCCTCACCTTTACGGTCTGGATGATATGGGGCGGAGAGCATGCATTTACCCAGGCTTTACTTACGTCCATTACCGTACTGGTAATCGCCTGTCCCTGTGCCCTGGGCCTGGCTACTCCCACGGCCATTATGGTGGGCGTAGGCAAGGGGGCCGAAAATAACATCCTGATCAAGGACGCGGAAAGCCTGGAATTAGGGCATAAGGTAAATGCCGTTGTATTGGACAAAACTGGTACCATTACCGAAGGTAAACCCGTGGTTACGGATGTGGAGTGGCAAAATAGTTTGGCCGAAACTTTACCGTTGAAGCAAATTCTTTATGCCATGGAAGCCCGGTCTGAGCATCCGCTGGCTGACGCGGTGGTAGCACGCCTGAAAGCAGATAAAATAACTCAGGCCGACATTGAAAATTTTGAAAGTATTACCGGTAAAGGCGTGAAAGCTTCGTTGCCTGATCAGTCGGTGTATTGGGTTGGAAATGCCAAACTAATGCATGAAAACAATGTGGAACCGGATGCTGAATTGAGTAGGAAAGCGGCTGCCTTGCAGGAAGAAGCCAAAACAGTGATTTATTTTGGTGATGGCAGAAAAGTACTGGCGGTGCTGGCCATTGCCGATCAGATTAAAGAAACATCTAAAAAGGCTATCCAGACTTTGCGGCAAAATGGTATAGCTGTGTATATGCTGACTGGCGATAATGAAAAAACCGCGGCTGCGGTTGCCCATCAGGTAGGGATTTCCCATTATAAAGCCGAAGTGTTACCTGCCGACAAAGCTGATTTTGTACAGGAACTGCAGGCGCAGGGTAAAATGGTAGCCATGGTGGGCGATGGTATCAACGATTCGCATGCCCTGGCACAGGCGAATGTGAGCATTGCCATGGGAAAAGGTTCTGACATCGCGATGGATGTTGCCAAAATAACCCTGATTACATCCGATTTGCAGTTGGTGCCCAAAGCCCTGAACCTGTCGAAAAAAACGGTGGCAGGCATTCATCAGAATTTGTTCTGGGCTTTTATTTATAACCTGATCGGCATTCCCATCGCGGCAGGAGTATTGTATCCGGTCAATGGCTTTTTATTAGATCCCATGATTGCCGGTGCTGCCATGGCCCTGAGTTCCGTATCGGTAGTAGCCAATAGCTTGCGATTAAAAATGGCAAAAATTTAAGTTTAACATTAAAGAGAGATAATTATGAACACGATAAAATTTAAAACAAACATAAAATGTGGTGGCTGCATCGCTCAGGTAACGCCTTATCTGAATGAAGCTGCCGGTGAAAATAACTGGGAAGTGGACATACAAAATCCGCAAAAAATACTGACCGTATCGGGCGAAACCAGTGAGGCACAGGTGAAAGAAGCCGTGCAGAAAGCAGGCTTTGCCGCGGAAAAAGTAAATGCGTAAGTTGTTTTAGGATTCCGGTATACTGAAAGTTGAGCGTAAGAAGGAAGGTTGAAAGGTTAATTGTTATTCGTTATTTGCAATACTTTAATCAAATAATGAATAACAATTAACCAACAACGAATAACCTGTTAATGACTGGGACAAGCAAACAGTTTTGACTTCGGCATGTCCGCCGGCTAGTATAACAATGAAAAAATAGTAATATTTGTAAGTCACATTTTCAATCCTAAAACAACTTATTACTCATGAAAAAAATAGTAAGCCTACTTATTTTATTATTCATTTTTAACATCGCTGTACAGGCACAATCCAAAGATGAACAAGCGGTGGAAGCCGCTGTGGAAACTTTGAAAAACGCGTTAATAAGCGGCGATAAGACTGAGTTGGAAAACATAGCGGCCGATGAACTGACGTACGGTCACTCAAGTGGTAAACTGGAAGATAAATCGGCTTTTGTAGAGGCACTAACCAGCAAAGTTTCTGATTTCAAAACTATTGATCTTACCAACCAAACAATAAAAGTGGTAGGCAATACTGCCCTGGTTCGCCATGAATTAAAAGCCGATGTGGTGGATAGCGGCAAGCCTGCCAGTATCCATTTGGGTGTGCTGCTGGTATGGCAAAAGGAAAAAGGAAAATGGAATCTGCTCGCCCGTCAGGCTTATAAAATGTAAAATTAAAAGGGTTTTTCACGCTATAAGTTTAGGAAAAGCCCTTTTTTTATGGGTTTTTGTCCGGCAGAAGTTGGAAGTCCTTATCATGTCGCGTATTTTTTTCAATCGGATCGCCGACGCGAATGAAGCCTAACACGGCTTATTAATTCCTAAATTTTCAATATTCAATTCCATAAACACGGTTCGCGGTGTAATTGAGCGTTGAACATTGAGTGTTTGATTTCTATTACACAACCAATATCAGCGGTAACCGCGTCTGTCTACAGGAAAACATACAATAAAACAGCTATGCCAGAAAACTTATGCGACATGATAAGGTTGGAAGACCGAAGTCGGAAGTTAGAGTTTGGCTGCTGTTTACATGTTTTCGAGCGGCACCAGTTTATAAATGGCTCCCGGACTTTCTACCGCCACATAAATATAGCCATCGGGCCCCATTTTCACGTTTCTGACCCGGCCGATGTTTTTCATCAGTATTTCTTCCCGCACAATTTTATTTCCCTCTACTTTACATCTGTTCAGATACTTGAAGCGCAGCGAACCTACGAGTAGGTTGCCTTCCCAGCTTTTATACCGGTCGCCCTGCACAAAAGCCATTCCACTGGGCGCGATAGACGGTACCCAATACAGAATGGGTTGTTCCATGCCTTCCTTTTCCGTTTGCTGCGTAAAGGTGGTGCCATCATAATTGATGCCGTAGGAAATTACCGGCCATCCATAATTTTTGGCCTTCTGGATGATATTCACTTCATCGCCACCCCGCGGACCATGTTCATGGGCCCATATCACACCGGTAGACGGGTTCAGTGCCACGCCCTGCGGATTGCGGTGCCCGTATGAATAAATGGTAGCCATAGCATCGGGTTGGTTCACAAAAGGATTGTCTTCAGGAATGCCGCCATCGTCTTTGATCCGGTGGATCTTTCCACAGTGGTTATCCAGGCTCTGCGGATTCTCGTCCCGGTTGCCCCGGTCGCCTACCGAGAAAAACAGGTAACCATCATTGTCAAACTGTAAGCGGGAACCGTAATGGTGCCGGGTTTTAGAATAAGGCAGGGCCTCAAATATTTTTTCACTCTGGGTAAGCTGGTTTCCTTCAAGCTTTGCCCGGGTAATGGCGGTGGTAGAAAGGGTATCCTGACCTTCTACTTTAAAAATAGAGTAGGAGAGATACACCCAGCCATTGTTTTCAAAATCAGGATGCAGGGCCACGTCCAGCAAACCGCCCTGTCCCATGTACAGTACTTCCGGCGTGCCTGCGATGGTTTGGAGTTCACGATCAGCGGTAAGCCGATGCAGGGTACCCGCCTTTTCGGTAATCAGCATATCGCCGTCGGGTAGGAAAGCCATGCCCCAGGGCGACCCCAGGTTACTGGCTATGGTATCCAGATTAAAATCCAGCGACTCGGTAAGGAAAGTATCCGATTTTAAAGTTTCTTCCTGAAAGGCATACAGGTCTACATTCTCAATGCCGGTGAGGATATAGGTAGCCAGATTTTCAATTTCTTCCTCTTTAAACACTTTACCAAAAGTGGGCATGCCCTGTTCAGGATAGCCGTTGGTAATAGACTTAATAATGTCTGCTTTCTCGTTTCCGTGCTTCCATTGCCGGTCAACAAATGCCTGCATCTGCTCGCCGTGGCAGCCGGAACAATAGGTTTTGAAATTGGTTTGGGCCTGCTCGAGCACCGCTTCGGGTACGGTATCGGCTTTCACAGCCAATAATTCAACGGTAGGTGCAGTGATCTGGTTCCGAAATACCTGCTCGGAATTAAAATGTTGGTACAGGTTTGCCAGCACCAGGGCAAACAAGGCGGTCAGACTGTATATTTTGATCATATTGTTTTTAGATTTATGGGAAAGGTATTGATTAGTTAGGATTTTAGCAAAATACGAACTG
>JBGTIS010000164.1:0-3797 GCA_041745535.1 Cyclobacteriaceae bacterium
TTTTATCCCTTTGGGGGAATCTACCGCGATTTGTACGATGACCTGGTTAACAAGAAGGTCAATATGAATCTGGCATATTTCTATGAAAATAACCAAGGGAATTTGGTGCAACATCAATTGTCAGTAAGTTTAACCTTAGATTGCTATTTTGAGTAAAGCTATTCATGATCCGCTATTTTATGGGTGTTGTCTCACCAATCTATATATTAGAAATTTAAGATGACAAAATACCTTGCCGCATTTGTTGTAATTATTTTTTTAACGAATACGGCCCAGGCCCAGTTTAACGCGACCATTCGGTCTGACCGGCCAGGGCAGAGCGTTGGTCCTTTTTCGGTGGGTAAGTGTGTGTTTCAAACCGAGACGGGCCTGGACTTTGGTGGATTTAATGAAAAGCAAGGTAACTTCTTGGGCAATAGCTTTGCGCCCAATACTATATTGCGTTTTGGCATTACCGAAGCTTTTGAAATCAATGCTGCTTTTACCTACAGCTATGCTGAATATACACGCAATGATGTTTCTTTTTCTACCAGCGGCTTAAGCGTAAGTTCGGTGGGTTCCCGCGTCAATATATATGAAGGTAAAAACTATATCCCTGCCATTGGCCTGCAACTATCGCTCAAGCTTCCTGTTTTATCTGCCGATTATGATCAGCAATATATAGCTCCGCAAATCTTACTGGTCATAAGCGAACCAATAAGCGATAAGTTTTCCTTTAGCCTGAACACCGGGCTCGACTATAATGGCAACGAGGCCGAACCTACTGGTGTGTATATGGCAAACCTGGGCTATACCATCTCTGCTAAATGGAGCGCTTATATTGAAAATTACGCAAACTTTACCCGCGATACTTTTGAAAACCGCTGGGATACCGGACTTGCTTATCTGCTGAACGACAACCTTCAGTTAGATGTATACGGTGGTATAGGAAAAAATGATGGTGTGTTCGATTACTTCACCAGCATTGGTATTTCATGGCGGACGATAGCTTCGCGCGACAAAAACTAAAAGCCGCCGTGCAAAGTAGATGGGCCACACCTTATGGTAAATAATGAAACTCGAAGCACAACTCAGCAAATTCGGGCTCACCCTGCCGGAAGTATCTGTACCGGGAGGCAATTATGTGTCGGTTAATATCCGGCAGCACACTGCCTTTGTTGCCATTCAATTTCCCATTATCAATGGCAAGTATTTGTATCAGGGGCGACTTGGCACAGACCTAATCACCGAAGAGGGTTATCAGGCCATGCAGCTATGTGCATTGAATGTGATGGCGTGAATTAATAATAAAGTAGGTATCGATAAAATAATAGGGCTCAACCACATCGATGCATATTACCAATCGGATGGCGACTGGGGCGATGCTCAAAAGTGGTGAATGGCGCTTCCGATTTGTTTGTAAACATTCTGGGCGACAAAGGCTTACACGCACGGGCTATCGTTGGGGTAGACCGCCTTCCAAGAAATTTTTCTGTGGGCCTCACCAGTTCATTTACTATTGCGTAAAAGTAGTAGATTTGGTTAGTTTTTGAGCCCATGACATTATAACAGACCCCTATTATGAATTTTTTACACGCTATTCCCGAAACAGTTTTTGAGACCATCGGTATATTTGCCGGACTGAGTGCCTGTTTTGTAGTGGGCATCCAGGTTTGGAAAGAATACAAATCCAAAATGCCCAGCAGCCTTTCCTTAACCTTCGCCTACGGATGGATATTTATCTATGCCTTCTGGGGGCTGTATGGCCTCCGGTTCGACACCGTGGCCCTATGGTTAACCAATGGTATCGCCTTCCTGTTACAAATCGCCCTTTGTGTAATTGTAGTAAAAAAGAGAAATCTGAACTATAAAGTAGAGGAATGAAGAAGTAAAGGGAAAAACTAATGAGTAACCACAATAAAATCAAAAGGGAGGCTTTTGATTTTATGGAAAGGTATTTCCTGCCCATTGATACATCTTGTTCAATGTCCACCATTATGGAAAAAATTTCCCGCTTTGGCATACGTGGATGAGGTGTAGTTATCAACTCAAACAGGAAGGGGTAAATTCGTCAGCGCCCTTGCGTTGAACTGTCAGTCATGTGCTTCACTGTCGCGTCAATACCGGCATCCGACGCTTGCTTTGGCTCCATGTAGAGGCGTCTCCATCTGATCTGGTTGTACTGTATCCCAAAGATGGTTACACCCCACCAATCAAACCGTTCCCCATCCGCTAACGTGCCATACCAGTGCCATTCAGCCCAAACAATGTTATCCTTAACAGTGGTGCGGAGCAACTCCGACTGAAAGTCCGGTATCTCACTAAAGAGGGCAGACCAGTTCTTACGAACCTGTTCGCTCCCGCGGAATTTCATCACCATAGTAAAATACGGTACTGCTATACCCAGAGCAAAAATTAAGTAAAAAAACAACGCCTTCATTCTGGTAAAATTACGAGTGTGATCTCAGAAGGTTGAATAGGTATTTTTTGAGTAGAACGCGGCTTTGCAAACAGGTAAAAAACACACAAGCTTTAACCAAGCAGATCATCCCGGCTTACGAACTGGTGAAAGAAAAAGATCAGGTGTGGCAGGAGACGAAAATCCTGCGTGAAGACCGTTATGATGACATGCTGATGGCCGATAGCCTGCTCGACGACAGCGTACGGAACCTGTTCAGAAGATGTGAAGAGTATGACCGCAACCATCCGGGTGAAATAGTACTTTCGCGAATCTTTCCCGATGGCAAGTTTAGCCAGATCGTCAACATGAACCGGCAGCCGTAGAAAAACTGGCGATGCGCCTGGAAAACCTGGGTGAGAAACACCCTTTGTATGCCTCTGCCCAGGAACTCAGGACTTGGATCAGCGCTTCGCGAAAAGTTATTCGTGCCTACCAGGAAAGCCAACAGCTATTGAAGGTGGCGGAAACCGAATGCGAAATGGCTTGTACAGCCCTTCGTCAGCAATACGAAAACAATTACCTGGACGCAAGGAAACAACTGGGCAAACAGATCGCCGAACGCTTATTTCCTACCCTCACTGCCAAAGGCAAAGACGACAAAACATCAGTAGATGCTGAAGCAGCTTCCACAGCAACTTCCTGATTGCCTGAGAGAGCCGGAAATGCTTGCCGAAGCCTTCTATTTCCTTCTTGGGAATACCTGAAGGCTTCAAAGTCCCAAATAATTTGTTGTAGCGTGCTTCCAAAGCTTTGGAAGCACTTTACATTTTATCGCGGACCACCCAAAAAGCTTTTTAGGCACTTTACAAAACGTTGTAGACCATCCAAAAAGCTTTTTGGGTACTTCAAGAAAGATATTGCGCTGATTTAAAGCGTTAGAAGTACTTTACAAAACATTGTTGAGGCTATTCTATGCTTTGCGACGGTATTACGACATTTTGTAAGCGGTTTTTGCGCCTTTGGCAGTAGGGCAAGAAAGATATTGCCTTTCTTTTAAGCGTTAGAAGTACTTTACAAACAATTGAGTGATAAACTTTCGGTAACTGCCGATACCTTGCCGACCAACCGCGGAAGTTTACAACCTACAGTAACGCCTAACTCATATAATCCTGCCATTCCATGGGGGCCATTCCATGGGGGCCATTGCACCAACACATACTTTGTTCGGTTATTCTCTTTTTTTTCAAAGAAACCATATTCATAACAGAACAGATATACATTCCCATTGGCAGCTTTCCAGCGGTCCGCCGCGCGGTAATGGGTAAAGTAGCGGGGATTGAAGCCCTTTTCTATCAGTACTTCCTTTCGTACCGTTGCTTTTCCGGCCTTGTTGAATAATTTGAGCAGGCGGCGGTTT
>JBGTIS010000165.1:0-3693 GCA_041745535.1 Cyclobacteriaceae bacterium
GCCATTGTACATACAAATGATTTGCTCCACGCTTCCATTGTGGTCAAAATCATTGATAAAGCATGATATAGGCTTTTCCTTACTGGCACGAAATCTGGAATTGATACCATGATTACCCACCACAAAATCGGTATAACCATCGCCGTTCAAATCGGCAGCTTCCAGGGTATTCCACCATCCTGAAGTATGGGTTAACCCGGCTTCCTCCGACTTATCCTGAAAGGCTCCGTTGTTATTTTCAAACAGTTTGATAGCCATCCACTCCCCCACCACCATCAGGTCGTCGTCACCATCGCGGTCGTAATCGGCAAAAGCCGCATCGGTAATCATGCCCACATTTAACAGGGCAGGCGCTATTTGTGGGGTGATGTTGGTAAAATTTCCCTTACCATCGTTTTGCAGGATATACCCATTCTGGAATACCCCATACAACCGGCTTCTTTGCCTTACACCTACAAACAGGTCCAGGTCGCCATCGCCATCCACATCAGATGCCTTTACTGTGGAAGTGCTTTCCGGCGTGCCGGCAGGCAGCACTTGTTGGGAACGTGAAAAATTACCTTTTCCATCGTTGATATAAAGCCGATCGACCAAAGCAAATGAAGTGGTGGGCAATTCGCTGCCACCGCTGGTAACATACAAATCCAGATCGTTATCGCCATCCACATCCAGAAACAAACAGTCGATGTCTTCCGAAACTTTGTCTTTTTCAAATAATGGCTCGTTGGTGCTTTTGAATTTACCATTAGGCAGTTGCGCGAATAGTTTTCCGGGCGAATCTTTGGCTCCCCCTAAATATATATCGGTGAAACCATCGCCATTTACATCGCCCAGAGCCGATTTAGGTCCTTCCGTAGAGGTCATGTGGTATAGCATGCGGTCACGATCAAAATCAGAAAAACGGTTTTCCTGATGCCTGTAAGCCAACACTTCGGTAGTAACCTCTCTGAAAGCAGCGCTTTTCTTTGCAGGGAACTCCGTATGGCTTTTTACCGGTTGAGTAGCATCTACCTCTTTCAGGTGCAGCACTTGATTTGCCTTTACATTGGTTAATAGAGTTTGTTTACCATAATACCAGTCAACCAGCAGGGTATCGACCACGCTAAGCTGACCCAACCCGAAATTCAGTCTGGTATCTACCGAAGACTGAAAACCCCGGTTGGGCGACTGTTCCTGGTAGAACAGTCTGCCACCCGCTTTCAGGGTCACTTTCGCTCCCACCGCCAGTTTATTTTTCCCTTCACCTTCCAGCACAATTTTCAGATAATGCCGCGTACTGTCAGTTTTATTCTGGTACACAAAAACCGGCATGTTTATATTACTTACTATCAGATCCAGATCGCCGTCGTTATCCAGATCAGCATAGGCGGAACCATTGGAATGGCTTGCCGAATCCAGTCCCCAGTTGGTGGCTTTATTCACAAAACTCAAGTCAGGCCCACCGGAAAAGGCATAATTCGGAATTCGGTTAGAAGGAATAATGTCAATCAGTTTCTTGAAATCCACTCCTTCTTTGGTGATTACCGTACGGGCAATCTGTTCATTGGCGATGTAAGTCAGGTAATCCTGATTCAGAATATCCTGGTTAATGCCATTGGATACATAAATATCTTTATAGCCATCGTTATCCAGGTCGGTAATTAAGGCGCCCCAACTCCAGTCGGTAGCTTCCACATGGGCCATGCGCCCCACTTCGCTAAAGGAAATACCCCTTCCTGGTATGTTGCCATTGTTTTCATGCAGCATATTGCGGGTAAACTGGTGGTAATAATCATTTTCCAGGTTATACTGGTATTTGTTCCAGTCCTCAAAGGTCATGGTGGTTTTAAGGCGTTTGTCGGGTTCGGGCAGCATTTCGGTAACAAAAATTTCCGGATAGCCATCACCGGAAATGTCGGCAATATCCGAACCCATAGACGCTACGCTGATGGAACGCATCTGCTTTTCCAGTTCTTCCCGGAATGTGCCATCCCTATTATTCATATAAATGTAATCTCGTTCAAAAAAGTCGTTGGAAATATACAGGTCCGGCCAGCCATCTTTGTCCAGGTCGCTTACCGCTACGCCCAGCCCGAAACCAATGACGCTACCATAAATACCGGCTGCTTCGCTGACATCAGTAAAGACATCGCCATCGTTGCGGAAAAGTTTATCGCCCCCCTGCGTGTCGCGGATCAGCCTTTCATTTTCCTGCAGATTAAAACTGCCGATAGACCGGTAGGAATTATTCAGCAGGTATACATCCAGGTCACCATCTTTATCATAATCGAAGAAAGCGGCGTGGGTAGAAAATCCCTGGTCGGCCAGTTGCAGGGCTTCGGCATTTTCAGTAAAAGTCGGAAGCCCATCCGGCCCGGGGCCATTGCTGATAAAAAATTCATTCTGTTTGTTATCTCCCTTTATATCTCCTGAATTGCACACATAAATATCCAGCCACCCATCGGCATTGATATCTACCATAGATACGCCGGTAGACCAGGCCCTTGTACCTGCCACTCCGGCTTTTTCGGTAATATCTTCAAACTGAAAAGCACCGGATGCATCGGTACCTTTGTTCAGATAAAGGCGGTTGGGCACCATATTGCCGGTAAAGTAGATGTCCATCAGGCCATCGTTATTTACGTCGCCAATGCCTACACCACCACCATTGTAAAAATTCCGGTAGGTATAAATATTGAACTTCTGATCGTATTGCAGGCGGTTTTCGAAATCGATGTGGGTAACATCAGGCGAAAGCAGTCGGAAGAGTCTGGGTACGTTTGCCTGATCGGTATCTCGGCTGCACGAAATTACCACCACCGCACTTAACAGCATTATCAAACTTTGCCAAAATCGATGCATGCCTACCAAAATCATATTATTCTGTTTTGCTTAAATCTTCAAATCTGACTTCTACTTTCCGGCTGTCGATATTATTGGAAACCGTTATTTTTCGGTTACCATCGGTTTTTTCATAGATAGCACCCAATATGGCCTGCGGATTACGGATTTTATCAAATGATCCGCCATACCAGTCTTCTAACAGATCAACTACTTCCAGTTGCAGGCTGTCGGCCGAGAATTTCTTCTGAAAGGGCGTCCAGGTTTCGTAATAAAAAGAGCTCCGCACCTCATGAATGGTAGTATCTCTGAGGTCAGGATAAAAGTTAAAAACCACCGGGTATTTAAATTCATCTTTAAATTTATATTGTACCTCTGTGCCATTCGGGCTTTGAAAGAAAAGTCCTTTCTGATTCATCTCAAAACAATAATCAAAAAATGCTTCCCGCGTCATATTAAAATGGATACCAAAGAACAGGCTATCGTATCGTACCGCATTGTCCTGCTCAAACCCTGACAAGTCTTCCTCTTTATTCCAGGTATTGCACGACACTATGGGTAATACACTTCCGGCCAGCAGGCAAAACAGGAGAATGAGTTTTATTTTTTTTACATAAAAAACCAGAGGATGCCGAACTGTAATCGTAATAAAATTTTTATGTATATCTGTTAAGCTATTCATTTTCAATTATTTCTGTTCAGGGTATAGGTTCGTTCAAAAACTTTTAAAGAATCATTATTTCTACTTACCAGCAACAGGGCATTACTACCAAGATTTACTTTTTTCAGGTCCCGGATTTCACCTCTTACAAAAAAACCTGAATCCTGGTGTTTCATGGCCTTGTATTGCCGCTGCCCCAATGCCTTTATCAG
>JBGTIS010000166.1:0-6705 GCA_041745535.1 Cyclobacteriaceae bacterium
ATATACCAGTTCATTGACCTGGTTTACTACTTCATCCGTCGTTTCAATCTTAATCACGCGTTTAAAATTTTCTGGTGTATTGGAAAGGTGCTTTTTCAATTCCTGCGCGCTGCGAACAACAGCCGCAGAGGGGTTATTTAGCTCATGGGCTAACCCTGCCGAGAGTTTGCCCAATGCCATCATTTTTTCGTTTTGTTGCTGCAGTTGGGTAAAATTGCGCGTACGGCTGGTCATTTCCCATACCAACGCCTGGGTAAGTTCGTAACTAAAGCTGATCAGGTCGTGAAACTGGCTTTTGTGGAAGGCCAGGTATTCTGTTTTTTTCGAAGCTATGCCGGAAGCACGGGCCACCTTCATGCGGGAAAAAGGAAGCAGGCCGGTGATATCCCCTTTTTCCAGATCGGCTACATACCGGTTCTGATTTCCCTGCTGTACTTTCATTTGCACGTTTCCTTCCAGAAGAATATACATATAATCGGCAGGATCATTACTTTTAAATAAGTATTCGCCGGGTTGCAGTACTTTACGTTCCGAATGGCTGGCTAACCATGCCAAATGCGCTTCAGGCACTTCGGCAAAGTCGGGCACTTTTTTTAGCGCTTCTACTAAATTATCGGTCATTGATGTTAAAATTCGTTTAAAACCTTTTATTGATGTATTTTTATATTAGTTTCTGATGCAGGGTTATCAGAAAAACCTTAAAAGTATTTTATTGAATGAAATTGAAAGCTCAGGAAAAGTATACTATTAAACTTAGGTTTTACCTTTGAAGTTACAAAGTAAAGGGATATACTATTTTTTTAATTTTAAATACCCTTTTTGAGCACAATAATTTAGGTTACATGTTTGAAGATTCGTATAAACATCAGGGCTTGCGCCGGGCATTGGTAAAAAAACTGCACAGTAAAGGTATTACTGATGAACGGGTGCTTAACGCCATTAACAAAGTGCCCCGTCATTTGTTTCTGGACAGCTCGTTTTTAGACCATGCCTATAAAGACAAGGCCATGCCCATAGGCGAAGGACAAACCATTTCTCAACCTTATACGGTTGCTTTTCAAACGCAACTGTTAGACGTAAAACCTGGCGATAAAGTACTGGAAATTGGTACCGGTTCTGGCTATCAGTGCTGTGTGTTGCTGGAACTGGGCGCTCGCGTATACACCATCGAATATAACCAGAATCTTTACAGCCAAACCGCGCAGTTCCTGCCCAAACTGGGTTATAAAGCAGTTTTTCTGCATGGCGATGGCTCCAAAGGCGTTCCTACTTATGCGCCTTATGATAAAATTATTGTAACCGCCGGCGCGCCCTCTGTGCCCGATGCTTTTATCAAGCAATTAAAAGACGGCGGAAAACTGGTGATTCCGGTAGGTAGTAACAAAACCCAGAAAATGGTTTTAATTCAAAAAATCAGCGAGGATGAAATAGACCGGAAAGAAATTGCTGCCTTCAGCTTTGTGCCCCTTTTGGGTGAACATGGGTGGAAGTAGCATAATAAAACTTAGTATTTATTTTGATAGTGAATTGAATATATGGAAAGAAAGAAAAAATTCGCCCGCGAATCGTTTACTACCATGACGGAAATGGTGTTTCCCAGCGATACCAACGGCTTTAATGGTTTAATGGGTGGGAAGTTGTTGTACTGGATGGACGTAATCGCGGCCATTGCTTCTCAAAAGCATTCAAACAGTCTGGTAGTTACCGCATCGGTAGATAATGTTTCTTTTTCACAACCCATACGCCTGGGGCATGTGGTTACCTTAAAAGCACAGGTAACGCGGTCGTTCAATACTTCTATGGAGGTGCATATTGAGGTGCAGGCTGTGGATGTGCCGCAGGAAACCATCGTGGAAAGTCATCAGGCTTTTTTTACTATGGTGGCCCTCGATAGGTCGGGAAACAAAGTATTGGTTCCGGAACTAATACCCGAAACGGAAAAAGAAATCGCGTTGCACGCGGGTGCGCTTCGCAGGCGGCAGCTTCGGCTGGTATTAAGCAAACGCATGAAACCGGAAGAAGCCCAGGAACTGAAATCTATTTTTGACATCCGATAACTTTACCTTATGGAAAGAATAGATCCTAATCATCTTTCATGGTTCATTACCGAACCCATTTATGTGGTGAACGAACCGGCGCCTTTTTTTACCGAAGAAGTGGTTGAGCCGGAAGCTGAGGTAAATGAGGAACTACCCGTATTAGATTATAAGGGCGAAAACAGGAAAGAAATCCTGATTTTAGTAGATGAAAAAAACAAACCTTATTTGTCAGAGAAAGATGAGACTTTTCTTACAAAGATTCTCGGCGCGACAGGTTTAACCTTTACTGATATCGCGCTGCTGAATCTGCACAGCTTAAGAGAGCAAATAGAATATTTCCCTGATGTGTTCCAACTCCTTCATGATTTTCCTTTCCGAACCCTTATTTTATTTGGAAATATACCCGAAACCTTACCCTTTACCAGGTACCTTAACAAATATCAGATAGTACAGGATGACCTGGAAAAAACGTATCTTCAGGCTGATGCTTTAAAGGAGATCGCCAATGACCGTTCGAAAAAACAATTACTATGGAGGAACCTTCAGGATGTATTTGCGGTTTAATAGGGGTGAACAAAAATTACAGAAAATGGTCAACCCGGAACAGTTGCTGTATTTTTACTTTCGCAGGCTGATACGTCACAAAAAAGCGTATATTATTGCCGCCTGCTCTATAATGCTGGTGGCTGCCATAGGCATTAGCCATCCGGAAAAACTGAAATCTTCTCATACCACCCTTACAGAAGGTCCGCCGCATAAATCTGACAGCATAATTCTGATTGCTTTGCGGTATCAGGGGGTTCCTTACAAACTGGGCGGCAAGAATGAACAGGGCTTCGACTGTTCGGGCTTTACCCGGTATGTATACCGGCAGGTTGGAATTTTGTTGAATGCTTCGGCACAAACGCAATACAGCCAGGGTGTGCCCATCAATACAAACGAATTGAGGAAGGGTGACCTGGTATTTTTTAAAACAGGCAGCCGTATTAACCATGTGGGCATTGTGGTAGAGGGTGAAAACGGGCAGATCAATTTTATCCATGCCGCGTCCAACGGCGTGCGGATCGATGATCTTTCCCAACACTATTACCAGCAACGGTTTGTGGGTGCCAAACGCCTTATCCAAACCTAATCTTCTGTATTCCGGCTATCCATAATATGCTGGCTAATCTCTTTATAAATCCGGATATAACCTTCCTGACTGCCTAAAGCCTGTATGTGGCGATCCATGGTATAGGTATCCCCTCTTACTGCCGGGCCGGTTTGCGCGTTCCGGGGTCCTGTTTCCAACGCCTTGTTAATAGTTTCTACAATGAGTGGATGCAACATTTCGAACGGAATATGCGCCTGGGTTACAATATCTTCCGCGATCCGCAGCATATGATTGGTAAAATTACAGGAAAATACTGCCGCCAGATGAATCACCGCCCGGTCTGCTGAACTTACCTGCCGCACATCTTTGCTGATGCTTTTCGCCAGTTTCCGCAATGTGCCCAACACCTGTTTATCAGCGCTTTCTATACAGATGGGCACCTGTTTTAGCTTTACTTCCCGGTGCTTGCTAAAGGTTTGCAGGGGATAAAAAACGCCCGTGTAATTGGCAGCGGAGAGTACGGTAAGTGGCTGACTGCCCGAAGTATGTACCAGTATGGCTACCGGGGGTAGTACCAATGCTTTCATTACCGCACTGATGGCATCGTCGTGCACTGCCATGATAAATATTTCTGAGTCGCTCTCTGAAAAGTCAAGGTCGGTCTGGAATTCCGCTTCATATAGCCTGTCGGCCAGCTTTCGGGCATTGTCCGGATCGCGGCTGTAAATTTCATTAATAATATGACCGGCGTTTTCAAACGCCTCTGCCAGGTGCCAGGCTACATTACCCGCACCAATAAACGAAATTTTATAATAGTTACTCACAGGGTAGGCATTTAGTTTTCCCGAAAAAGTAGTTTAATCAATGTGAAATATCAACGTGCTTTATGTGCTAATTGTACTTGCATGATGGAAAACTATGATAGCCCGGATAAAGCGGTTGGTAATGGATTACTTACCCAAAGTTAGGCAACTACCAAAATCACTTTTTATGGCTGCATGCACAAGGTTTTACCCTGCCTTACCCGGTTTTCAATACAAAAACCCGGGGATGTCGGGTAGTAAACCCGTTTTACAAGGCGAATGACCACGGCACGCGCCTCGAAAACCCGTTTTAGTACAACACATCCGGTGGATGCAGGGTAGTCGATGTAAGTTTTGTTGATGAAATCTCTAGCACTAGTGTAGTCGCACTGACAGGCTGGCACATTTTTCAGCGTAAATTGTTATATTTTTTAGGTAAATGGACAAATGTTTAAGAGCATTTCCCCGGATGAGCGATAGCGCCGGCGCGCGGCGAATTCCGGGGTCCCATGAGGGGATGGGGATGCCGGGTGCCGGCCACCGGAATTCGCCGTGTCGGCAGTCCGATATCACTCATCCGGCAAGGAGCACTTTATTATTTTTATCCATTTAATTAGTTTAGCTGTATAAATACAATGAATGGTAATGAAACGGCAACGCACCGGCCAAATGAAACCAATGCTCATTTTTAATGCCTGACCGGTAAAAAAAATTGTTATGCATATGATTTACGACAGAGTGATGTACTTTTGCGCTTATCAACAACAATAATTTCATGTTCGAGAAAATAAAAGCCCTTAAAGAAGAAATAGCATCCTATCAGGTATCTTCAGAAGATGAGTTGGAGCAGTACCGGCTGCGGTTTATCAGCCGTAAAGGGGCGCTTACCGACCTGTTTGCCGAAATTAAAAATGTACCGGCAGCGGAGAAAAAGAATTTTGGGGCTGCGATCAACGACCTGAAAAACGCGGCACAGGATAAGTTCAAGGAACTAATTGAAAGCCTAAATAATACAACACCGGAGGTCGGGGATATTGATTTGGATCTTACATTGCCTCCAATTCCGGATCAGCTGGGGGCTGTTCATCCGCTTACCCAGGTACGCAACCGGATTATAGAGATATTTGGCCGCATTGGTTTTAATGTGGAGGAAGGGCCTGAAATTGAAGACGACTGGCATAATTTTACCGCGTTGAACTTCCCTGAAAATCATCCGGCCCGCGAAATGCAGGATACTTTTTTTATCGAGAAGAATCCGGATATCCTCTTAAGAACGCATACTTCTAATGTGCAAATCAGGCTAATGGAAAATGGGAAGCCACCTTTCCGGTCTATTATTCCCGGCAGGGTTTTCCGGAATGAAGCCATTTCAGCCCGGGCGCATTGTGTGTTCCACCAGGTAGAAGGCTTGTATGTGGATAAAAATGTGAGCTTTTCCGACCTGAAACAAACGTTGCTTTATTTCGCCCGCGAAATGTTTGGCGACGATACTAAAATCCGGTTACGGCCTTCTTACTTCCCATTTACCGAACCCAGTGCCGAACTGGACGTAACCTGCTTTATTTGCGGTGGCAAAGGCTGTAATGTGTGTAAATACACCGGATGGCTGGAAATTCTGGGTTGTGGCATGGTAGACCCCAACCTGCTGATTAACTGCAACATTGATCCGCAGGAATATACCGGTTTTGCTTTTGGAATGGGTATTGAACGCATTGCCATGCTGAAATACCAGATCAGAGATTTGCGCCTGTTTACGGAAAACGATGTCCGGTTTTTAAAACAATTTACGCCGTTCAGTTATTAGGCCGCAATATCAGGAAACAGAAATGCGTTAGCAATTTGCTTACAAAATAAAACTTATATGCGATTAAAGAACTGGTGGGGGTTGATATTGCTGGAGGTACTCATTACCGTTTCGTCCTGTGAAAACGATGGCTTGTACGATCCGGTGCCTTATGTACTGGTAGATATACCATTGGACCTGAACCGGCAGGATTTTGCCGCATTGCGGAGAGATGGCGGATCGGTAGAGATTTTAGGGGGTTCCCGAGGCATTATTGTATACCGGGAAAATGCGCTTACCTATCGTGCTTTCGACAAACATTCACCCATTCCTACCGACAGGCTTTGCCTGGTAAGTGTACACCCATCGGGTTTTTATATGCAGGACTCCTGCGAAGGCATTACTTTCGATTTTAATGGGAATCCGCTGGGTGGTGCTTCTGTGGTGCCTATGAAACAGTATGCTACCCGGGTGGAGGGCCATATTCTATACATCACCAATGAATAAAATGATTCGTGGGAAAATCTGATTGTTTTTATGAATAAAGAAAGCATTACCCATTGGTTTACTGAGTTGCAAAATTCTATTTGTACAAGTCTGGAAGAAGCCGATGGGAAAGCCAGGTTTACAGAAGATGAGTGGGAGCGACCCGGCGGCGGGGGAGGCAGAAGCAGAACCATGGCCCAGGGTGCCATTATAGAAAAAGGTGGCGTCGGATTTTCGGCGGTTTACGGGAAAACCCCTGCCAATATTCTGAAAGCACTGCACCTGGAGGAAGCCGATTTTTATGCTACCGGCGTATCTATTGTGATGCATCCTGCCAATCCGATGGTGCCCATTATACACATGAATGTGCGGTATTTTGAGATGACCAATGGCGTTAGCTGGTTTGGCGGTGGCATCGACCTTACGCCGCACTATATAGACCAGCAGGATGCCCGGTATTTTCATACTGAATTGAAAAAAGTGTGCGACCGGCACGATGCC
>JBGTIS010000167.1:0-15023 GCA_041745535.1 Cyclobacteriaceae bacterium
GGGGGGTGTATCGATACGCTGATTCAAAATCTTACGGTGGAATCTACCACTACGCCTGATTTTTTTACTACTTTACTTTGCGCAGATATTACCTACCCGGTGCAGTTGTCTGACCAATCAGTGCCAGTAAGTGGTGAGGAGGTAATCCAGTGGTACTGGGAGGTGGAAGATGCGGTATATGAGGTTGAAAATCCTGTACATGTTTTTAGCGATACAGGTACCTACGATGTTTCTTTAACCATCGTAGCGTCTTCTCTCTGTAATGCACGCATTCATAAACAAGTGCAGGTTACGCCGGCGTCTAAACCTGGCTTTGCTTTTAATCAGGTTTGTGTAGGAGAACCGGTTCAGTTTACCAACGAAAGTACTTATCCGGAAGGTGTTACAGCTTACCAGTGGAATTTTGGCGGATTGGCTACCAGTACTGAGGTCAATCCGTTTTTTACATTTCCGGAATCTGGTGCCTACGAAGTGAGTCTGGTTATTTCTACAACTCATGCCTGTACCGATACGCTTATACAAATGGTACAGGTAGCGCCTATGCCAACGGCTAGTTTTGGTGTAAATAAAAACCTTGGCGCTGCACCACTTACGGTTCAGTTTACCAACAAGTCTACCGATGCGAATAGCTATGTCTGGTCATTTGATTTATTAGGGCAATCTACCGAGGAGCACCCTGCCTTCACTTTTACTGAAACGGGAGAATATGAAGTTAAATTGGTAGCTATGAATAATACCGGATGCGCCGATACTATAGTTCAAAAAATTAAGGTAGTGGCACCTGTACTGAGTACTGCGCTGAAAAATATTAGTTTAAAAGCGCTTGATACATCGTTGCCTGGCAACACCAATCAGGAAATTATACTTACATTAAGTAACCTGGGTACGGTTACCGCTCAGCATTGGGTAGTGGAAATTGCGATAGATGATGCACTTACAATTCACGAAGCTTTCGAGCAGGTAGTAGAACCTGGTGAAACCGTAAACTATTCGCTGAGTTTTTCCTTTTTCGAAAAGGAAAATACTTTTGATAAAATAAGATACCTTTGTGCAACGTTGTTTTCAAAAGAAGAAAATTTTTCAGAAATTGATTTGAGCAATAATAAATTTTGTATTAATATTGATAACAGTTTTTTTAGTGTGACTCCTTACCCTAATCCGGTAAGAGGCGAATTAACTGTTCCTGTTATTTTGCAGGAAAAAGATGTGGTCAATATTACCATCGAAAATCTGGTAGGAAGTTTTGTGCGTGATCAAACTTTTACTGGCATGCAAAAAGGACTGAATACTTTTGTGCTGGATGTGAGTACGTTTCCAGGAGGTATATATATGCTGCAGCTTACTTACAAAGGCAAAGTAAAAACATACAAAATATTGGTGAATATTTCTGATCAGTAAATTGGTAAATATCAAAACGCTATTCAAATATTATTAAGATATTTGTAAAAATACCCCAATAATATCTGTGTTTTTTAGTAAAATGAATTATAAAAATTTATTTTTACGGAAAATTTATTTCAAACAACATTATAATGGCAACACATCTCAAATTAGATAAAATAGACAGAAAGATTCTGGAGATTCTGCAAAAAAACGCAAAAATTACCAATGCCCAATTATCTAAGGAAATTGGCCTGTCTCCAGCGCCTACCCTTGAAAGAGTGAAGAAATTGGAAACTTCCGGTGTAATCAGCAGCTATCACGCAAAATTAAATACCGATCAGGTTGGGTTAGGTATTAGTACTTTTGTGCAAATTACCCTTACTGGTCACGATAAAGAAAGTATCAAAAATTTTATCGAGGCCATCAATCATATCGATGAAGTGATAGAATGTCATCATGTAACCGGTAGCAGCGATTTTATTCTCCGTGTAATCGCTAAAGATATTTCTTCGTATCAGCGACTGATGCTCGATAAAGTAAATGAAATTCCGGTGGTAGACAGCCTGCAATCGTTGGTAATCCTTTCAACTTTTAAAGACAGCAAGGTACTACCTATACCGGAAGAAGGAAATCGGGTGAAAGTAGCCGGATAAGCGCTGTAGCCATTTGTTTGGGCAGCTCGGTTATGTTGGAAGTGAGAAGACCGAAATTATAAATGTTAAATGTTGAATTGGAACGATTCCATTCAACATTTAGCATTCAACATTCAACCTATAGTATAAAACAAAGCGCTCAACCTCTATTTTCACTATTGTTTTTTTAATTAGCAGGGGTGGGATTTGTGAACAGTGGGTGTTTCGGTTATTTTTACGGTTAGTACCAGTAATTAATAAACTTATTCATGTTAGCTGAAAAAGAGAATCCTGCCTTGTCACGTCTTATTCTGGATGCCGATCAGATTGCCAAAAAAATCAGACGGATCGCTTTTGAAATATACGAACGTAATTACCAGGAAAAGCAACTCATTGTAGCAGGTATTGTAGGGCAGGGATACCATTTAGCCCAAAGGATCTGTAAAGAGCTGGAAGCTATTTCACATTTTAAAGGCATCGATCGCTCACTGTTGCTCATTCAGGTATCTTTAAAAAAATTTGAAGCCAATCAGAGCAATGTTTCACTCGATTGCGACAGCCAGGTACTGGAAAATGCCAGTATTATCCTCGTCGATGATGTATTGAATACCGGAAAAACGGTGGCTTTCAGTCTGCAACCTTTCCTTACAGCCAAAATTAAAAAGCTTGAAACGGCCGTACTGGTTAACCGCAGCCATAAACTTTTTCCTATAGCGGCTGATTACACCGGCTATGAACTGGCTACTACCATCCAGGAACATATCGAGGTAGTGCTGGAAGAAAATAAGCAAGCTGTCTATTTAAAATAACTGCTACACTATTTGTGTGGTATCAAAATTTTCCAACAAGTCAGCAACTCTTTTTACAAATAGCCCACCCAATGCGCCATCTACCACCCGATGGTCGTACGAATGTGAAAGATAGATTTTGTGCCGGATAGCAATGGCATCGCCCTGTGGGGTTTCTATTACAGCTGGTTTTTTCACAATGGTACCTAAAGCTAATATGGCTACCTGGGGTTGCACAATAATAGGTGTCCCCATCACGTTTCCGAAAGCACCAATGTTGGAGATGGTATAGGTCCCCTCAGAAACCTCATCGGCAGTTAGTTTATTATCGCGAGCACGGGCGGCCAGGTCGTTTACCCGTTTGGTAAGGCCCAGCAAACTGAGCTGGTCTGCATTTTTAATAACAGGCACAATCAGGTTCCCATCGGCTAGCGCCACGGCTATTCCAATATTTATGTTCTTTTTCCGGATAATATTCTCACCGTCTACCGATACATTAATCATAGGAAATTCTTTCAGGGCTTTGGCTACTATTTCCACAAAAATAGGCGTAAAAGTAAGTGGCTCTTTTTCCCGTTGCTTGAATGCATCCTTCACCCGGTTGCGCCAGTGCACCAGGTTAGTAACATCAGCTTCTACAAAAGACGTTACATGCGCGGAAATTCGCTTTGAGTCAATCATCCGGGTAGCAATCATTTTGCGCATCCGGTTCATGGCAATAATTTCATCCGATTCGCTGCCTGCTACTGAATTGCGGTTAGTGCCATTGTGATTGGTACTTGCCGACTTCTCGTAAACAGGTGGGCTATCTAGCCGGGCATCCTGCCGGGCATCTTTCAGGTAATTCAGTATGTCTTTTTTTGTGAGGCGACCTTCTTTCCCTGTGCCCGGGATTTGTCCCAGTTCCGCTTCAGAAATCCCTTCTTCCTTAGCTATATTTTTTACCAATGGTGAATAAAATCGGTCTGACTCAACCTTTTTGATATGAGAAGATTTTTCTGATGGGGAAGTCTGTTTTATTTCTACAGCTTCTTCCTGATCAACCAGAAAAGCATTCCCTTCTTCCAGTTTGGCTTCTTTAGGATGATGCGGTGGCCGGGCTGTCTCTTCATTTTTTTGAAGTTCTTCTACTTCAATAATAGCAATGGGTTTGCCAATTTCTATTACATCACCCTCCTTTACTAATATTTTCTTCAAAATACCACTTTCAGAAGCAGGAACTTCTGTATCAACCTTATCGGTAGCCACTTCTAGTAAAGACTCATCCTGCTCAATTGCATCTCCTTCTTGCTTGAGCCACTGTAAAATGGTTGCTTCCATTATACTCTCTCCCATTTTGGGCATTACCATATCAATTGAGGCCATAATTTACAGATTTTTGTTGTTGCTAATTTTAATTAATCCGTGTATATAAAAATTTGCTGTCGGATTTCAAAAACTGATATTTACTTCAAAATTACGTAAAATTCCAAATATTGCTACGAAAGCCTTTGCTCAATCAGAATGTTCCATGTTTTTCTTCGTTATAGAAAAAGCATTCTAACAAATACAACATGCGGTTAACAGTTTTTATTTGCGTTATACTTTTATTTTTTACTACCTGTTTACAGGCACAAAAAAACGATATCACCTCACCGTTTGCTACGGAACAGCCTATTGCTTTCATGAACGGAACAGCACATATTAGCCCAACAAACACAATAGAGAATGCACTGGTTACCCTAAAAGGCAATGAAATTACCCTGGTGGCAGATGCCCGGTTGGTACGGGTACGGTTAGAAGGATATCAGATCATTCCAGTTTCGCGACAACACATGTATGCCATCACAGTTGATTCGCTTTTTGCAAGCCCCGGAGAAAAGCGAAAAACAGCGATGATTGAAAATAAGGAAAGTGGTGCTTACTTTCAGATTCAGCTTGGCTCTTTGGATGAAGCATCTGCCATGCTGGCTACGGGCCAGCTAGCTAATTTAGTTGTACTTAACCATCCGTTGGGTGGAACCAAAAATATTAAAATATGCCATATCGTTATTGATGGAAAACCGCGGGAGGTTAAGGGTTTTCGCCTAAAGAAATACTCGAAATAAGTAAGCAGGTTCGGGTTTTTAACGGAATTAGTATAAATAGTTAATCGCTAATAGAAACCCATAACAACGATCAACGATTAACAAATAACGATTAACCCTTTTCCACAATCTGCAAATTCATCTGCCACAGCCATCACCAAAGAGCCTACTTACTCACCAAAAGCTGTGTTTCCAAAAGGTCTTTAGCTTTCTCTATTACCTGGTCCAGTCCCCCCAGATCGTTGCCGCCTGCCGTAGCATAAAAGGGCTGACCGCCGCCACCGCCTTTAATTTCTCTGGCCAGTTCTTTTACCATAGCGCCGGCGTTTAGCTGGTATTTTTCCACCAAACTATCGGAAATAATCACAGAAATCTGGGGTTTACCATTGATGTCGGCTGCCAGTACCATGCAAATGTTCTCCTGTTCGTTTCTGATTTCAAAGGAGATCTTTTTAAGCGAATCGGCATTGGGCAGTTTTACTTTCTGAATAATCACATTGGCACCATTGATCTGACTGATCTGGTTCAGTAGCTGGTCTTTTAAGGCAGCAGTGTCTTTATTCTGTAAACTTTCAATTTCCTTGCTCAACTGGCCTTTTTCCTGTAACAGGCTTTCAACTGCCTTCTTCAAATCTTTCGGGCTTTTCAGTACCTCTTTCAGTTCAGTCAATAAACTGAGCTGCTCATCCACATAAGCCTCGGCAGTTTCGGCGGTAATGGCTTCAATACGGCGCACACCAGCAGCCACCGAACTTTCGGATACAATTTTGAAAAAGCCAATACTACCTGTAGCAGGTACATGGGTTCCTCCACAAAGTTCTATGGAATAGGCAGGATCAAAAACAATAACCCGCACAAAATCGCCATATTTCTCTCCAAACAAAGCGGTTGCACCCATAGCTTTTGCTTTGTCTATCGGAACATTACGCATTTCATTCAGCGGAATATTTTCCCTGATTTTTCTATTCACCCTATGTTCTACCTCACTAATTTCTTCATCTGTCATTTTAGCGAAATGAGAAAAGTCGAAACGCAGCAATTTATCGTTAACCAGTGATCCTTTCTGGGCTACATGATTGCCCAATACTTCACGCAGGGCAGCGTGCATCAGGTGTGTAGCCGTGTGGTTATTCTGTGTTAACAATCGTTTTTGTGCGTTTACCACACAATGGAAAGTACTTTCTACTTTTTTTGGTAACTCTTTGGCAAAATGAATAATCAGGTCATTTTCCTTTTTAGTATCGAAGATACTGATCTTCTCTCCATCCGATTCTAAATAACCGGTATCGCCTACTTGCCCGCCGCCTTCGGCATAAAATGGAGTTTTGTCCAGCACAAGTTGATAGAACGATTTATTTTTTTCGCTTACCTGCCGGTATTTCACAATTTGCGCTTCTGCTTCCAGTTGGTCATATCCTAAAAACTCGCCTGAAGTTTCTTCCTCTTTCAGCACCACCCAATCGCCTTTATCTTGAGAAGATGCAACTCTGGATTTTTGTCGTTGAAGCTCCATATTGGCATTAAATCCCTCTATATCAACTTCTAACCCTAATTCACTTGCCAAAAGTTGAGTTAAATCAATTGGGAAACCATAGGTGTCATATAGCTCAAAAGCAAAATACCCTGCAATAATAGGGTCAACTTCTTCTCCTACTGCATCAGCCAACGCATCAGTTCCCCTTCTTTTGAGCTTTACTTCTTCGTCAAATCTTTTTAAACCTTTTTCCAAAGTTCTAAGGAACGACGCTTCTTCTTCCTGAATTACTTTAGCGATAAATTCCTGCTGCTGCTGTACTTCGGGGTATACATCAGCAAACTGTTCGGCCAGTACATCCACCAGTTCGTACAGAAAAGGCTCTTTTAAACCAAGAAAAGTATACCCGTATCGCACCGCTCGCCGCAGAATCCTACGGATTACATAACCGGCTTTAACGTTAGAAGGCAACTGCCCGTCGGCAATAGCAAAAGTAATGGCCCGGATATGATCGGCAATAACCCGGATGGCAATATCAGTTTCTCTGGAGTTTCCGTAAGAAATGCCTGATTTCTTACTCATGGCTTCAATCAGCGGCTGAAAAATATCGGTATCGTAGTTAGAGGTTTTTTGCTGAATAGCCATTACCAATCTTTCCAGACCCATACCTGTATCTACATGCTTGTCAGGAAGGGGTTCTAACTTACCAGATGACAACCGATTAAACTGAATAAATACCAGGTTCCAGATCTCAATTACCAGCGGATGATCATTATTTACCAGATCTTTCCCTGGTGTTTGGTCAACTTCTGCCTGAGGGCGCAAATCAATATGTATTTCCGAACTAGGGCCACAAGGGCCGGTATCGCCCATTTCCCAGAAGTTATCTTTTTTAGAACCCAGAATGATACGGTCTTCCGGAATAATTTCTCGCCATAAGTCAAAAGCTTCCTGATCCATGGGCAGGTTATCGTCAGGATCGCCGCCAAAAACGCTGGCATACATCCGCTCCTGGGGCAAATGATATATTTGGGTAAGTAGCTCCCAGGCCCACTGTATGGCTTCCTTCTTAAAATAATCGCCAAACGACCAGTTACCTAGCATTTCAAACATAGTGTGGTGGTAGGTATCGATGCCCACTTCTTCCAGGTCGTTGTGCTTTCCGGATACCCTGAGGCATTTCTGGCTATTGGCTACTCTTTTGTGAGGGGAGATTTTGTTACCCAGAAAGTAATCCTTAAATTGATTCATACCGGCATTGGTAAACATCAATGTAGGGTCATTTTTTACAACCAACGGTGCTGAATTAATGAAATAGTGATATTTTTTATTGAAAAAATCTATGAAATTTGATCTTATTTTACTAGATTTCATTAGAGATGTAATTTTTGTAAACGAATAGCATCAGATTGAAGAATCAAAAGGGATTAATTATTGCTAATTTTGTAACTGTTCGCGTTTGACTCTCAAAACTGATTTTTCAATCTAACAGGTAGTTTAACTACAGTTCGCAAAATTAAGATTATTTGTAACAAGCATTCACAATGTCAAGAATAAAATATTATTACGATACAGAAACCTGTAAATACGAAAGAGTTAAAACCAGCCGCTGGGATGTATTTCTTAATTTGTTAGGATTTATTTCATTAGTGCTTATCGCTTCGGTTTGTTTGGTAATCGTATACGATACTTATTTTGAATCGCCCAAAGCCGCCATGCTAAAAAAGCAGAATGAAGAACTGGAGTTCTATTACGAGATCATGGAAAAAAACATGGAGAGCGTAAACGATATGATGGTGAACCTTCAGGAGCGTGACGACCATGTGTATCGTACCATTTTTGAGGCAGAGCCGATTCCCAACACAGTAAGAAACGCGGGAGTGGGTGGCGTAGAGCGGTACCAGGACCTGCTGGCTGAAAATCTGGACAAAGAAGAACTTATCCTGAACAGTTTTAAAAAGATAGATAAACTAAAACGCCAGATGTATATACAGACCAAGTCGTATGACGAGTTGTTGAAACTGGCCAATAACAAAGAAAAAATGTGGGCTTCTTTGCCTGCCATTCAGCCCGTTTCCAACAAAGAATTGCGCCGACTGGCATCCGGTTTTGGTATGCGTATCCATCCTATATATAAAGTGCGTACCATGCATACAGGTATTGATTTCTCAGCGCCTCAGGGCACACCCATTTATTCTACTGGTTCCGGAACGGTTACAATGGTAAAAACCTCATTTGCCGGTTATGGAAAGCAAATTGAAATTGATCATGGTTATGGCATTAAAACCAAATATGCCCACATGTCGGAGTTCAATGTAAAGCAGGGGCAGAGAGTAAAGCGGGGTGAAGTTATTGGGTATGTGGGTAATACAGGAAGTTCAACCGGACCCCATTTGCATTATGAAGTAATGAAAGGCGGCAAAAAGGTGGATCCCATTCATTATTTTTACCAGGATATTACAGCAGACGAATTCGAAATTCTGGTACAGTTAGCATCCATAGAAAACCAATCGCTGTAATACACCAAATTTATTCTCAACAAAGAAAGCAGTTCATTTGAGCTGCTTTTTTTGTTTTAAAAGCAGAAACGAAGGGTATTCATGGCTTTTTGTAAAGGTAATCCGGACTACCAGCTATTATCTTTAGGATTAAAATACATTCCATTAGGTTTAAATTGCTTTTTTGTAAACTTGCACCTCATAAGTGAGTTTAATAATAAAAAGCATCTGTGATACCCCAGTCTATTATTAAAGCTGTTCAGATTTGTGCGCTGCGGGGAGTGCGGCAGGTAGTGCTGTCTCCCGGCTCCCGGTGCGCGCCGCTTACATTAGCCTTTGTTCGCCATCCTAACTTGGTTACCCACACTTTTAGTGACGAGCGGTCAGCGGCTTTTATTGCCATAGGCATGGCACAGCAACTGAGGCATCCGGTTGTGCTGGTATGTACTTCAGGGTCAGCTGCCTATAATTATGCGCCCGCCATTGCCGAGGCATACTTCCAGCACATTCCCCTTCTTGTTTTTACGGCCGATCGGCCACCGGAATGGATTGATCAGCTGGACGGACAGACCATCCGGCAAAAAAATATCTATGGCTCACATGTAAAAGCCAGTTACGAATTACCACTCGATCAGCCGCATCCGGATGTGCAATGGCATGCCACCCGAATAATTTCCGAAGCCATCAATATTTCCCGCACTTTTCCCTGCGGACCGGTACACATTAACGTACCTGTTCGCGAACCATTTTATCCGGAAAGTAATGAGATAATTAACTTCAATGTTCCGGTTAAAGTTATAGAAAATGAACAAGGCGAATTAACACTAACTAATCCGCAAACTGAAAAATTGAAGAAGGAATGGGAAAGGTTTGATAAAAAACTAATTATATGTGGACAACAGCCTTACCATCCGAAACTAACCCATATCATCAGCAGTTTATCTGAAAGTCAATCAATACCGGTTATAGCAGATGTAATTTCCAATCAGCACAGTGTAGGCCAGGCTATCCAGCATTCAGATATTTTACTGGCTCATAAAAATGAAGAAACCTTAAAAGGATTACAACCTGATTTGTTGATTACATTTGGCCTTTCGGTTATCTCTAAAAATTTAAAGCTTTTTCTGCGCAAATACCAACCCAAAGCACATTGGCACATACAGCCTGCCGGGTATGTAGCCGATAGTTTTCAGAGTTTAACCCGAATTGTCCGGGCTTCTCCGGAATTGGTATTAAAAACATTTTATGGTTTTTCAAAAGAGAATGAAAAAACTTATTACAACCAGTGGCAGCGCGAAGAACGGAAAGCAAAAGAATTAATAAGGAATTTGTTCTCCCGTACATTAAAAATCAGCAATGAAGATTTAAATAATTCCGGTGAGTTTGAAGCGGTTAAACTGGTTATGGAATGTTTACCCAATCAGGTTAATCTGCATCTGGCCAACAGTATGCCTGTTCGTTACGCAAATCTTGTCGGAATTCAGCAAAAATCAGAGGATCTTGAAATATTTGCCAATCGGGGTACCAGCGGCATTGACGGCAGTACCAGCACATCAGTAGGAGCATCTTTAATTTCCGATAAATTAACGGTGCTTATTACAGGAGATATGGCTTTTTTTTATGACAGAAATGCTTTCTGGCACAATTACAAATTACCCAATCTTCGTGTGGTTTTGTTAAATAATCATGGCGGCGGCATTTTCAGGATGATCAATGGCCCCAGCCAGCAACCCGAACTGGAAGAGTATTTTGAAACTGTACAACAGCTACATGCGGAAAACACGGCCCGCGACTTTCAGGTATCCTATACCGCCTGCGATTTGCGCAAAGCGGGTGAACTGGAAAAACTAAAATTGCTGTTACCGGTTTTTCTGGAAAGAAAGGAAAATGATACGCATGGAAAAATTCTGGAAATTATTTCGGATGGTAAGTTGAACCAGCAAATTTTTAATCAATATAAAACACTAATCAAAGAGAGTTATGGAGCTTAAATATTCATGGAAGAAAATTAAAGATTATAAAGAAATACTTTTTCATCAGTATGAAGGGATTGCCCGTATCAGCATTAATCGTCCTGAAAAGCATAATGCATTTACACCACTCACCGTACAGGAAATGAGCGAAGCAATGGAATATTGCAGGCAAAATACCGGCATTGATGTAATTATAATGACGGGAGAAGGAGGAAAAGCCTTTTGTAGCGGGGGCGACCAAAGCGTACGCGGACACGGTGGCTATGTAGGTACCGACCAGGTACCCCGCCTGAATGTATTAGATTTACAAAAGCAAATCCGTTCTATACCAAAAGTAGTAATCGCGGCTGTAGCTGGCTGGGCTATTGGGGGTGGACACGTTTTGCACGTAATATGCGACCTTACTATTGCTGCCGACAATGCAAAGTTTGGGCAAACCGGACCCAAAGTTGGAAGCTTCGATGGGGGCTTTGGCGCTTCGTATCTGGCCCGGATTGTAGGACAGAAAAAAGCCCGTGAAATCTGGTTTTTATGCGACCAGTACGATGCGCAGGAAGCCCGTGAAATGGGGCTGGTTAATAAAGTAGTACCTCTGGATCAACTTGAAGAAACTTATGTGGCATGGAGTAAAAAAATTCAGGAAAAAAGCCCGATTGCCGTACGCATGCTAAAGGCATCGTTCAACGCGGAATTAGACGGACAGGCTGGCATTCAGGAACTGGCCGGAAATGCCACCCTTCTGTATTATTTGAGCGAAGAAGCCAAAGAAGGTAAAAATGCATTTATAGAAAAAAGGAAGCCCGACTTCTCAAAGTTTCCGAAGTTTCCCTAAAGGTCATAAGTATGTTGAAAATGAACAATGAGATCGTTGTTCATTTTTATTCCTTATATTATATACATTTATGAAAATAATTGTTTAAATTAATTGACAAGTAAATTTATATTATATACATTTATGAAAAATATAAATTAATGAAAGGGACCTATCTGGGAGAATTTGAAGAAATCGTGCTTTTAACCATTGGTGTATTGTACAAAGAAGCCTATGGCGTAGCCATTAAAAAAGAACTAGAAGACCAGACCGGCAGAACCATTAGCATTGGAGCGGTACATGCCGCAGTAAACCGGCTGGAAGAGAAGGGCTTTCTGGAATCATGGTTTGGGCAGTCGACGCAGGAGCGGGGTGGTAAAAGAAAGAAATATTATAAAGTAACCATAGACGGGCAAAAAGCCCTACAGGAAGCTATGGAAATGCGCCAAAGGCTTTGGCAGCAAATTCCTGCATCAGCTTTCGATATTAAACCTATTTAGTTCATCTAATACCTAACCAGGATGAGAAAAAATAAACAACCTTCGAAATTAGCTACCGGTTTTCTCCGGTGGTTTTGCGCCCCTCATCTTATTGAGGAAATTGAAGGCGATTTGTGCGAACTATACAATGAGAGATTAGAAGAGTATGGGAAAACCAAAGCAAATTGGGCATATGCAGTGGATATAATAAAGTTATTCAGGCCTTTTGCTTTCAAAATATGTTATGAACCTCAAATGATGTACACTATGGAAACCAAAAAGAATCCTACCGTCGATCTGGGTAATAAATACAATCTGTTTCTAAGCGCAGGGTTGTTAATTAGCTTAGTTTTAATCACCATGGCTTTCGAATGGAAGTCTTATGACGATCAGGTGAGAGTAGATTTGCCTACAGATCTCACAGTGGACCAAACTCTCTATTTACCTCCCAGCACCGTGCAGCCACCTCCGGTTAAGGAAATAAAAATTATACCGGTGGATAATGATGAAGATATCAAAACAGAACTATCGGTTACCATAGATCTGAGTAATATCCAAATAAATCAAGAACCAACTTTTGTGTACGTTGCCCCTCCGGACGAAGTGCCTGATGAACTGCCATTTTATGCTATTGAAGAACAACCTTATTTTGAAGGAGGAATGAAGGCTTTCTATCAGTATATTGGCAAAAACCTGAATTACCCCCGGCTAGCGGTTCGCAATAGGGTAGAAGGTAAAGTATTTGTGTCCTTTATTATCGATACAGATGGATCTATTACTGATGTTGAGATATTAAAAGGCATTGGTGCCGGTTGTGATGAAGAAGCCATAAAGGTATTAAAAAATGCGCCTCGATGGTACCCGGGTAAGCAACGTGGCAAAGCCGTACGTGTAAGAATGCGAATTCCGGTTATTTTTCAATTGCGTTAAAATTAAAACCTTGGCCGGCAGGACTTTTATTTTCGGACCTGTTTATCTTTTGTTCCTGTCGGCCATTTTTTACCAGTCACGTTACTTCATTTCTGATTTTTTCCAATTCTAAAGCATCACTTCTTTTCAGCTTATCAGATTGTTTGCTAGCTTTACCTAAAAAATTGATTCTACGCATTACTAAATACAACATATAATTTCAATGTTAGAAAGAACACAGGCTCCAGCTTTTCAAACCATACAACAAATAGATTATATTAAGGCAGTCACCTCATATCTTGATAATGGTATTCCTGTACATGTTATCAATGCGGGAAAACAACCGGTTATAGGTATTGAATTTATATTTAAAGCAGGAAGCGTACAGGAGCCTGAAAATGGGGTAGCACATTTTACAATGAAAATGCTTTCTGAAGGTACCCGAACAAAAAGTGCCGCGGATATTTCAAATTATATAGACCAGTATGGTGCGTATATTAGCTTAAACCCTGATACTGATTTTTCTACATTGGGCATTTATGCCTTGAAAAAATATTTTGGCGTTATGCTGGATTTATGCAGGGAGTTGCTTACCCAGGCTACTTTTCCAGAAACCGAGTTGGAAACCCTTAAAAGTATAAAGCAACAGCAACTGAAGGTAGATAATGAAAAATCAAATGTATTAGCTTCGAAAAAATTTAGAGCCACATTATTTGGCGCAAGCCATCCTTATGGTAAAACTTTGACCAAGGAAGCGATTGAAGGCATAAACCGGGATGCATTGGCTGAGTTTTTCCAAACACATTACCAACAGGACCTTCAGATTGTTTTATCCGGACAGGTAGAAAAAAATTATCTTCAGTTATTGAATAACTATTTTGGTAGTTTAAATACCGACCAACCCCATAGCTTTTCTAAGTCTCAGTCTTCTGGAGCAAAACTAACAGCATTGGTAAATGGTCAGCGGCAGGTTTTGGTAGAAAAGCCTGAGAGTCTTCAGTCGTCCATAAGGGTTGGTAAGTTATTATTTACCAAAGCACACTCGGATTTCACAAAAATGAAAGTGGTGAATACCCTGCTCGGTGGATATTTCGGCTCCAGGCTTATGAGAAACATCCGAGAGGAAAAAGGTTTTACATACGGAATTAGTTCGGCGTTAGTGAGCTTTAAAGATGCAGGCTACTTTATTATTGGTACAGATGTGAAAAAAGAATTCACCAGGCAAACGCTGGAAGAGATTTATAAAGAAATACAGGTATTAGTAGATCACCCAATAGAAGAAGAAGAGCTAAATACCTTGAAAAACTACATGGCTGGTAGATTGCTGTCTTCTGTAGATACACCTTTTGCTTTGGTAGATAAGTTTAAGGCAGTACACCTTCATGGTTTAGATTATGATTACTATTCCCGCTACCTGGAAACCATAAATTACATCGATGCACAAACTATTCAGGCCATGGCAGATCAATACCTGAAAAAAGAGACAATGCTTGAAGTAATAGTAGGAGGGGGAATTGGTTAGATTATAAATTATTTTTCATAAGGCTCTGATTTTCCGCATTATAAAAACAGTTAAATCTTGATTATGTAATAGCCATCTTGTCGCTAAAGACTTGAATTTTGCGATCATCCACAGATACTAAGTTACTATAAACTTGGAGTAATTATTGGTTTAATGCCGAAAGGCTTTGTATATTTTTTGAGATCCAGGCTAATCATTTTTTATTAAGGAAAAATCACCAAGAATTTTATAATTTTCCGTATAAAATACACAAAAGTCTAATGTCTAAGGCAAGGTTTGTATTCTTTTAAAAACCTATCTTACATTTAACTGTTCCTGTCTCTGGCATCCTACTCATAAAATTCTTGAAAATTACATTAACTTGTACAGTTCAGTTTCAATTGGGCATTAATTCTGCTTACATTTTTTCTACTTTTTACAATTGGTAAAAAGAAATAGGTCAGAATTTTTACAGTAATTTTTAGAACTTGTATTGACCATCCGGTTGG
>JBGTIS010000168.1:0-12205 GCA_041745535.1 Cyclobacteriaceae bacterium
CTGATCAGCGCGCACGACTATCATGTTTTTCTGGCGGTAGCCATTCTAACTATGGCTCTTGCGCCCATACTGGTGGCCAACGGAGAAAATATTGAGCGGTTTTTTACCAAACGACTGCGATTTGGAAAATCAGTTGTTTAACAAAATAAACGGCATTAAAAATTTGTTTACCTTCTTTCCCTACAATCCGTTATAGAATTGAATAATAAGCCTGCTATGTTTTTAGAAAAGTTATTCAGTTGATACAGGTGGAACAATTAAAAAACTTATGGAAATCAATGTATATGGTGCCGATTGGTGTACGAAGACCGGTTTCTTAAAAAACTATCTCCAATCAGAATGGCTTGATTTTAACTTTTACAATGTGGAGTTAGATGAAGAAGCCGCGAACTACATCAGAGGACTTTTTGATGGTAAATTAAAATTCCCGGTAGTAGTTATTGATGGTCAGGTACTTTTAAATCCGAAAGTTCCTGAACTGAAAAAATACCTTCCTACATAAAATTAAGCATCGGGCCTTATTGAAGTTGCACTACTAAAAGAATGAGTGGGCCTTCCTGGTTTTAAGTGTTACTTGAAGAAACTACCCAGGCCAAACATAAGCAGCATATCTTCTTCGTTAGAAAATCCTGCACTGAGGTTAAAGGTAAACTGTTGGCTGAAAGGGGCTACATAAAAGCCTGCACCGTAGCCCCGATGCCAGAAATTGGCAATTTCCTGGTCGGTAGCAGCCCAGACTTTGCCTACATCGAAGAAACCTCTTATGCCCATTTTTACAGGAATGAAAGTATTTTTCGTTTCAGCAAGCTGCCACCTTAATTCTGTATTCAGAAAGGCTTTGGATTCTCCGGTAAACCGGTTGGTTTTAAAACCATGCAGGTCATTCAACTGCCCCAGAGAGAGCAACTTGTAAAAAGGAAGCTGACCATTAGTAAGGCCACCTCCCAACCTGATGCCCACCGTAATGGGATTTCGGGTGTAAGTGGAAAGATATTGCTCTATTTCCAATTCAGAAATAAAAGCCAGGTCATCTTCAGAATCAGAAATATGGCCGGCATGTTGGGTTAATTGTAAACGGAAACCACGTTCAGGCAAAGCAAAGGCATCTCTGAAATCCAGGTTGAGGTTTCCTTTTATAAAGAATAGGCTGAGTTGATCGGTGCCGAACACATTCAGATGATCGGCCAGAAAGCTGTTATCTCTGGTGATACCTTCGTCGAGTTCATAATTGGCTGTAAAAGTAAGGTTACTTTTTTTCCAGAACTGTCGGGTCAAACCCACTGATGCAGTGATCGCATTATATTGGGTGCGGTAATAATCGTTATCTCTTTCGCTTTCGTTGTTGGTAGCATTGCCGATGCCGAAGAAATAGTTATAGTTTAATGGCCTGGAAACACGGAACTCGGAAAGTCCATCCCATCTGCCTATCAGATAACGCAACTGATTGCCATAACTGAATTCATAGTTACCTTCTGTACTAATGGCAGCCCTGAACTTATGTTTGGCGCTAAAATCCGGTTTGGAAAAATGCTGCCGGGTAAAGGTAATGCCGCCCTGCAATGCCACTCCGGTAAAAGTATTATAAGAAATCAGTACAATGGGCAGATACGTGTTATAGGCAAAGACAGTGCGGTCGTAATCATACAGACGATCCTCTTTGGGCGTAACCTGTCTGGCTTCCGTGCCCGGATTGATGATGGTATCTTTATTTTTTTCATAAATCAGGGTTTTCTTTCCCCCTTGCTTTACCACCGAGCGATCGGTAATATGGTCTTTACCGCCACCGCTGATCACCCGGATCAGTATTGATTTGTCGGCTTCGCCTTCTATGACAAACATATCGTCGCCTTTTAACCCAAACAACCTGATCTCTTTGGTTTCATCAGTATAAAAGGTACGTTTATAATATATTCTGTCGCGTATGGGTTGTTGATTTTTCTTGTTCAGGTCGTACACCGAAACGTTAACCGATCCATCTTGATTTCTGAGGGCATGAAAATATTCCGCTTTATTCGAACCCACCACATCCACTTGTTTGGAGAGAATATAGTAAAACTGTTCGGCGTATCCGGGGAGGTCTTTCAGACGGGCTTTTAGTTTTGCTTCAATGGCTTTACCATCCGGATCATATACCGCGGCAGGCATCTGCTGTATGGCGGCTTCAATGTCCTGATCAGAAAAGGCAGCCTGTATTTCTTTGGCAGCATTGATCCAGTCGGTTTTGGTAAGCGCATTGCCTACAAACCGGTCCAGGTGCCGGGCCTGCCACATAAGGCTGTGTAATCCTGCAATGGTATAGTCAAAATTTTCACCACTGGGTTTCGCCCATTCCCGGTCGGCGAGCCAGGGTAAAATGCCATCCCACCGTGAAAAAGCATGGTCACGATCGCGGGGAATAGGCCTGAAAAGTTCCCCACCTTTTTCCTTATACCCGGCCCATTTCCAGTTATCTTCATGTTTGCTCCAATCTCCTATCCATATATCAAAAACCCGAGCCCGGCAAAACTCAGTTTGGTCGATCCGGTTGTCGTGGTCGTTGTACAGTTTTTCGAACAATTTATGGCTTTTCTCAATATCATCGGCACCACCAAATATCTTGTCTTTTTCAATTTTATCGGAAGGCCGGTCTTCCAGCATGCCGAACAGGTTGCCATAATCTTTCCAGGAACCCAACGCTTCTCCGGGTGGTAACACATACAGTGTTGGATTGGCATGTAAAATATCCAGTTTATTCAATAAATAACCTACAGGCATGGCGCCATAAGGTTGCTGCGTGGTAGTCTGATCCTGAAACACATCTGAAACCAGGGTGCCCCGCAGTGCATAATCCAGGGCTTTGGAAGGGTCTTTATCTACCGAGCGGAATACATATTCCTTCCCGTTGCCCGCTATCATTTGCAGGGAAGTAGTTTGCCGGCCTCCGCCTTTTTTTTTAATCTCTAATCCCATACAGGTGGTATCCATGTTGAGGTAAGGAGCTTTAACCGTAGCCGTCCAGGAATCACGGTAATGCTTTCCCAGCCACAATGCTTTAAACTTACGGGCTTTATAGGCTGCTCCGGCCTGCGCCTGGGCTACTCCCCGCTGACTGCCCGTCGTGGATTCGGTAGGCACAACCTGTGCTTTACAGGGCTGGTAGGCGGTATTATGAGGCTCTGTTTGCTCTGGCTTACACGACGAATGTAAAAGGATACCCTGTTGCCCTTTCGATAACTGGTTAGTGCTTAAGCTGAAAAACTGATAAGATACTTCGCTGTTCTCGTGGTAGGTAAGTTCTAAAAAACCGTCTTCGGAAGAAGCAAAAGAAGATAACTTATTGGCTGTCACAAAATCACCTGCCACCAAAGCCCCGCTGTTAATATAGAAATTCTGATCTGCCTGTAAAATGGAATGATTGCGCTCATGTCCGGAAGCAAAAATCAGAGAGGAATGTTCCAGCAAAATATCGTTGAGCTTATGGCGGATGGCATCGAAATGTTCATTAGCGATATCCTCCCGGGTTCCGATATGCTGATGAAAAGAAGTGAGCGCATTGCCAAGCAGCGGTGGAAACAGATAAGCCGAAACTGGGAATCTGCCGCCATATTTGCCCAGGGAGGTCAACGGAAAATGAGACAATAGCAATACGTTTTTATTTTCATTCTCATCCAGATAATCTGTAAGTTCTTCCAGGAATACCCCTTCATCGGGAACAGTGCAAACGTCCATAGAAGCAATTGGTTTTTCGTAAGGATGGTTCCACCACTGGGAATTGATGATCACCACATCAAGGAAAGGAGATACGGAAAAAGTCCAGGGGCCCGGACATCCTTTTTTCAGAAATACATGTACTCTGTCATGTTTCCCTTTTTTGAGTTCCTTTTCAAGTTCCTGAACTTTTTTCCACCCTTTTTTACCTGAATGATTCCAATCGCGGTCGCCCTGATTGATAAGAATTTGCAGGTGCGGGTATTGGTCCAGCAGCTTTCCTGCCTGCTGGTTCCAGGCTTCAACCTCTTTGGTAGAAAATGAATCAGAAAACAGATCACCATTGAGCACCCATAATACCGGTGCGCTTTCCTGCTTGCAATACTGATCTATGATGGTAAACAGATTACCGGAACGCGGCAGATCCGCGGTATTCCCGGTAAGAATAACTTTTACGTCTGAAGCGAAAGTTTGAAAGGTAAAAAAAAGTATAAACCCAATTACATAAAATAGTTGAGGCAAAAAGGGAAGCGGTAATTTACAGAAAATTAGCACGGCGATTTATCAGTTAAGATAGAGTAACCCTGTCAGCTTTGCTTTGTAAATATAGGAAATAAGATAAAATGCCTCTGTTTTACAGAAGAATTAATTTTATAAACCTAATAACTACTACCTTTTACCGATACACAAGCAGTGCGTGCATGTATCAGATACAGATACCATTAGTTTAAAGGATATGTTTCAGCCAAAGCATCAATTACTTTCCTTTCACATAAGGAATTAGGGTATATCACCTTAATTTATTTAAGGGAAAAGAGGTTTGTTCAGGAATTCACAAAACGGAGCAATATGAGAAAGTATTTTTTGTTGCACCGAAATATATTCAGAATTCAGCATGGAAATATCGATTTGCACAGCCTCCTTTGTAAAGGTACGTTTCCAGGTACCGATTACTTTTCCATTCGCTACAATTATGGGCTTAAAAATACCATTTATGGTAATGGCATAGCTATTAAAAGCAGGATCTATAGCAGCGGTTCTGTCTTTGTAGCTCACCAAAAATTCGTCAAAAGCGGGCAGAAAATGAATGGTCTCTTTTGTTTGTGGAACTGGGGCATCAGCAAACCAATAGACTTTGCCGTCAATAGTTTCGTGCTGAAGGATGGCTTTGAGTGCATCCATACTACTTTTGGCATCGGTTACCGTTAAGCCTGACCACCACGAAAAATCCTGAAGCGTGGCAGGGCCATGGCTTGTAAAATACCGCAGGGCCAGTTTTACGATGGATTCTGCTCTGGCGAGCTTGGGCGCCACCGGCACTTTTGTGTCAAGCAGGGCATAGGTAAACTGTTTACCCCGCCTGCTGCCGTTGCACACCAGGCCTTCCAGTTCAGCCCGAAGCATGATGTGCGATGCGCGCTGTTCATCGGTTTTGATATGGGCGCGCTGTAGTTCAGTCATCAGTTCCTGTCGGGTAAGGTGTTTTCCATCAGCCAACGCTTTTTCTATAAGCAGCATGCTTTTGGTAAACAAGGCATCATCCAGTTCCAACTGACGGTATCTGGAAGCAGCGGCTGCATTGATTTGCGGAGCTGTTAATTGTAGCATCCACCGGATATCGTCGGCGGCTACAAAATGCCAGGTAGGCCGCAAAATGTGGGTACGGATAATGCTTCCTTCATCAATGGACTTTTCAATGTCAGTTTCTATAGCCTGGGGCAGGCGCAAACCAATGGCCCACTTCGCCATAGCATAATCCTGTGCCTGTAGGGCCCCCATCCAGTGTACTAAAGCTTTTGCCTGTGTAAAAGACGATTCAACAATTTGCTGGTTCACCAGGCGATGTTTCGCAATGTCAGTAAAGGTCATCAGTATTGAGTTTTTTATGTCCAAATCAGCATCTGCAAAAATATGAGCAGGGAATGACAACCGTATGTCAGCAGGGAAGGGGAATTTTTAAACATTTTACATGAGGATATTTCAGACAGCGCATCGCTTGCCTGAAAAAACTACTTTTATAAAATATAGCAATGATTATTTTTTTTCCGGGCCAATCTGCCGGATATGGTGTTCCAAGTGGTCGGCATAATCATTGATCAGCCAGGCCAGGGTAGTAATTTCTTTTTTTCCAATTTTCACTTCATAACCCAGCGTTTCAGGATTTTGTAGCTTAATCACAGCTACAATGCGCCTGTTCAGGGCCAGCCAAAGTTCCAGAAGCCGGGCCAAATCCGCATGCTGATAATCGTTAGCCTGAACCAGTGCATCCTGGTTGTACCTGCGTACCTTATAAGGTTTGGGTTCAAACTGAATTTCGGTAAACCGTTGCAGGTTGCTGATGGCAGAATCGATAAGATGCCCCAGAATTTCTTTTTTTGACCATTTATCCGGAGAGGGCTTATGCTCCAGTTCAGTTAAAGATAATTGGTTTAGTAGTTGTCTGGTGTGTGTCAACATGTTCTTGAGTTTGTTGATGGTATCTTTCATGGGTTTGCATTTACATTCAATCAAATTTAATGGGATAAAGTATTTCTTATCGGTCTTTTCGTAAGTTATCATAATTTCCAATGCCTGCATACAGGAATATGGATTTAACTTTATGCTGATATTTCACGAAAACCAGGAACAGAGGAAGTCTTTACCAGTAATCGGGGCGGGGCACCAAATCGGCATCTACCTGAAATGACTGGCAGAAGCAGCATTCAGTTGGGTCTTCCGGGTGGGGCGCGCCAAAATTTTTCCCTAGGCAATGATCCGGAAACCGGATGTACTTATAAATATCTCCGGGCAGTGTAGGGAAGCGAATCGTATCTGCTGAGGCAGCTGCCACATAGCCCAGCACTTCTTCCGGCTCATTAATATTATAAATATTGCCGTTAATGGCTGCCGGAGGCGGGTCGAACAGCGAGCCACCCAGGTTGATGATTTTCTCAACATCTTCCCAGTAACGAAAAGCCGCGGGAGTAAGGTTATATTGATATACACTGAAATAGTGGCGTCCTTCGTATTCATAAAAAGGAAACAGGGGTACAGAAGCCAGCTTAAACTGGCTTAGGTAGCCCGCGTCATTTTCCGCATTAGAGAATAAGCGCAGGGTTTGCGGATCGGTAATTCCTTTGTTGAAGTAGCAGGTATTGGAAAGGTCAAGTCCACCGCAGGCCAGGTCTGTAAAAGAATAGGCTTCTTCTATACTCCATTTCAAATGCGCCTTTTGGTTTTCAGTCGGAAGCGGCACATTTACATATATATTCACCAGGCCCCTTTCCTGAAAGCCACCTGTGTTGGTGGGTATTTCTTCAATGGTGATATCATAAGAGAGGCTGTCGGCCCGCACCATCGGCGGTACCACTTCGGGTGTAGAACGATAGGTGCTGCCATCGGCCAGTATGATTTCCACAAAATAAGATTTGCCCGGCTGCACCTGAATGATTTGGGGAGATAACCTGAACAAACCCGGGCTTTCGCCTACTTCTTCATAACTTTCACGATGGCCCAGCGCATCGTACAGTTTTACCTGTGCGCCAGATACCGTTTCATAAAAAGTACCAAATGGGCTAGTTAGCGATAGTTGTATTTCCAAAGGCTGGTGATGGGGAACAATAAGCCCGGCTACCACCAGGGTTGGTTCTGATTCATCGCCACGAAAAGTTACCGGTTCAATACAACCCTGTACCAACAGGAGAAGGATATAAAATACTATTCGCGGCATCCATTTAGGTTAAGGCCATTATTTATTTTGCTTTAAATATAGAATATATATCCACTATTTCCAGCATGGTAATTTATTTAGGAGCCTCAATACGCAGAAAAGATTTACGCCGCATGAGTGATAACATCTGGTTCAGGTCAACCGGTATCCGTTGCCCTTCAATAATGACGGCATGCGCGTTGCCTTCGATGCGCTGAAATAGCCAGCGAATAATTTCTTCCAGGTTGTCATCCTGATTAAAGGTAAGATACATTTTCACAGATTCGGTAAACCCAATGCTTACACCCCGATGATTTTCATCCATGATAATGGAAGCCTTTGTATCGGGAATGGTATACCGGTCGCCCCATTCCAGCCACCGCAGGTAGCTGCCGAACAATCTGTATTTCAGGTCTTTGTCACGGGTAAGAATTTCTATTTTCATGTTGTCGAAGGCAAACACGGCATTTTTATTCAGAATATCTTCTCCTGTATCTGTTTTCTGGTTACCACCCGTAGCCAGACTTTTCCTTATTTTTTCTCCTAAAGTCTCCAGTTTCTGGAATTTCTCATGGGCCATTTCCCGTACAATGGCGTCGTCGTAGCGCTCAAACTTATCCGGATGGTATTTTTTCCGCAGTTCCTTGTGCAGCTTTTCAAAGGTAGCCAGTTCCAGGGCCTCAATCTCGATCCCGTAGAATTCTTTAATGGCCTTACGATCTTCCGGGGTTATTCTTTCTGACATGGTAGTACATAATTTTAATAACGATACAATTTCTGTTCAATCCTCGTTTCTGAAAAAAGAATGTTTAAAGAAGTTTCAATCACTTCCTTTCCGCAAAAAGTATACGGAATTGACTGAATTTATGCCGAATCATTTTTCTGGTTATAAAATTCCTTGCTTAATTTACTATAGATTGAATTGACTTGCGATAGCACGATAAATAATTGTTGAATGATACCTGACTGGTATAAAATAATTTTTTGTAACTTATTCTGGCCATTGAAGCAAAAAAAAAATGGAAATCAGTGCTAACTCTTCGAACGGGTTTGGAAAAAATCCAATCAAAAATCCTCTTCTCAGGAAGTTGTTTGAGGAAGTAGAAGCTAACCTCCGGAATGAGCAGTTCAGCGTTGAAGAACTTGCCGATCGGATGAGCATGAGTCGTTCCCATCTTCATCGAAAATTGAAACAGGCTACCGGTCAGTCGGCCAATCAATTTATCCGGGAGTATCGACTTCAGCGTGCTATGGAATTGCTGAAGCATGAGGATATGACGGTTTCTGAGATTGCCTATCAGGTTGGCTTTGGAAGCCCTAGTTATTTTACAACCTGTTTTACCGAGTATTACGGCTATCCGCCCGGCGAGGCCAGGCACAAAATCAATGAAACCACCCAGGCAGGGAGTTTCCCGCATCAACAGGATAGTAAAAAGTACGGTCAGGTTAAAGGAATTTATAAGACCGCGGTGGGTGGTATGGTGGTTTTAGGGCTGCTTTTGAGCTTCTTTTTATACCAGCAATTGGCTGTAGTGCCCCATAACCCGGAAGTTAGGGAGCCATCTTATGACAAGTCAATCGCTGTTTTACCCTTCAAAAACCTCAATTCGGATCAGGAAAACGAATATTTCAGCGAGGGAGTTATAGAAGCCATCAACCGGCATTTATCCCGGATGGGTGACTTAAGGGTGATTTCACTTACTTCTACTGACCAGTATCGGGAAGGTAATAAATCAGCGCGGGAAATAGGCAATGAACTCAAGGTTTCTAATTTATTGGAAGGGAGTATTCAGCGTTATGAAAATACGGTGCGGATTGAGGTGCGATTGATTGACGCCATGACTGAACGCCAGATATGGGCACAGAACTACGACCGGGAATTGAAAGATATTTTCAAGACGCAAAGTGAAATTGCTGAACAAGTAACATTGGCGTTAAAAACCACCTTATCTCCTGAGGAAAAGGCAGTGCTGAATCAGCGTATGACTGACAATACCGAAGCGTATGATCTTTATCTCAAGGGTATTTATGAGTACAGAACCTACACCAGAAATGGAAATAATCGCGCTATTGCCTATTTCAAACAAGCCATTGCCCTGGACTCTGGTTACGCATTGGCCTATGCGGGATTGGCCGCGAGTTACATATTAACGGCCAGTATTTTTGGGGCCGAATTGAGTGCATTGGATGCTATGGCATTGGCAAAACCACTGCTTGACAAAGCCCTGGCGCTTGACCCGGACCTTATTGAGGCACACCTCTGGAATGGTTTTTATTTTCTTTATAACAACTGGGATTTTGAAGGTGCGGAGCAGGAATACAAAAAGGCTATCGTTACTAATTTTCCGGATGCGCTAGCTGTATACGCTGACTTTTTAAACTTCCTCAGAAGGCATGAAGAAGCGCTTGCCATGGCACAAAAATTAAATCAGACCGACCCTTATTACCCCAATAGCAGGATCATCCATTCTCTCTATTACCTGGGGCGGTACGATGAGGCTGCTGAGTTTGCCCAATCTCGTATGAAGTTGTTCAATAATTACTCCACCCTGGACAGCCATGGTTTTCTCCAGTTGAACACCGGCCATTATCAGGAAGCCATTTCCTTATTCCAAAGGGCTATGGATATAGAAGGCATCCGCTACCCCCGCATACTGGGGTGGATGGGAGCGGCCTATGCCCGGTCTGGTCAACTGGAGAAAGCCCTGGAACTGATAGAAGAACTGAAAACAAAAAGAACCCAGACCAATGCAGGATCAATCGCGTTTTTTATTGCGGTAATTTATGCTGCCCTTGACGACAAAGCATCGGCCTTACACTGGCTACAGGAAGCGTATGACCACCATGAGATGGAAATGCCCTGGCTAAAAACCGAGCCCCAGTTCTATTCCCTTCATCAGGAACCGGAATTTCAAGATTTGCTCAATAAGGTAGGTTTCCAATAGGATAGTAGGATACCAAATAGAAAAAAAATTGAACGTTTAAGAAAAAAAGATATTCTTAATATTGATTAAATTTAAGTGTGCTTAAACTGTGTTGGTATGATTAACGAATATGATTTTAAAGTTGCCCATCCTGAAACTTTTAAGCAGCTTGTGGTAAAAGATATGCTTTTTTTGCTTTATACATGTCCGCAGTTTGATAAACTAGTGAGGCTTTTTTCGCACTTCAACTTAATTTCGTTTTCACTAAGCGGCAAAAAAACCTTTCACCATGGAGGAAAATCGTGTACACTTACCGATAATACCTCTGTGTTTGTCCGAAAAACTGCTTATACTCAAGAAATGTATAAGTATAAAGGTTGGGAGGTGTTATCATTTTTCTTTCAAGATGATTTTTTGCGGCAGGTATTCAATGAATACCGTCCCTATCTACCCCTAAAAAATTTACCTCCCTCTCCTAAAGATATGCTGATTGAAATCAAGGTGAATGAAACCACCCAGGCATTTTTTTATAGTATTATCCCTTACTTTACGCAAAAATCTCCTCCTGCAGAGGGTCTGCTTGAATTAAAATTTAAAGAGCTCCTTTTCAATATTTTTTTAGATCCTGCCAACGCTGAATAAAACCCCGCTCTGGCAGGTTATGGAAGCCAATTATATGTTTAATTTAACGGTTGCTGAATATGCCCGCATCACAGGGCGCGGTATTTCTGCATTTAAAAGAGAGTTTTGCGAGTATTATCACGCCACCCCTGGCAAATGGCTTACCCATAAAAGGTTGGAACACGCAAAATTATTATTAACTACCAGTACAAAAAATATCAGTGAAATAGCCTACGACAGTGGTTTTAAAAACCTATCCCATTTCAGCCGGATTTTTAAAGAAAATTATGGTTCTTCTCCACTTCAGTATCGCAACAAATAGTTCTGATTTCACACTGAGAACGCAGACCTTTCCCCTGAGCGATGGTTTTTGGAAAAACCTTTCGTAAAGGGTGAATTGTTCACCTGCCTGGATCAATTGGTACTATTTTGAAAGAAAATGCCCCACAGGTTTTTTATGTCATTTATACCCCTGCCATGTATTCATGTGCCGGAATGAGCTCGATAGAATATCCCTCTTTTTCAAACCTGTCTTTTTGTTCTAAGGTAATGATCACCCCTTCTGAAAGCTTAAAAAACCGCATGGCCGCCAGCAGGCCGTTATATTCCCGGTCAAAGTTAATATCTTCTATCCGATGGTACACCAGGTTTTCTAGCCGATGGCCGGTATCATCGGTAAAGGCAGTGGATACTGCCGTAATCAGCCCGGTATCCATGGCATATATTTGTTTTGGATTTCGTGCCTGGGCTTTCAGGGAATAGCTGAACTGTAGCATAAATTCTATGAGGTAAGCATCTTTGAAATAGGAAAAATATTCCAGCAGGTCTGAAGCAGAAGTGTACTTTTTCCGCAACGGCGAATGCCGGTTATTATCGTGGCATAACTATTTATAACCGGGACCGACGATAGTGCTTCACGTATCAATTCTGCATACTTTTTTAAGAAAACTTCTCTTTACGCATCGATCACAATGGCTATTTGTTCCTGTCTGGGCATTTGTTTTAGACGATTGTTCAATACAAAGATATACTATTTAATACCAATGAATGATGTTATTCAATACCAATGAATGATATACTGGCCAATCCAAAAAGCAAAAAAACTGACCATTTAAGAAAAACAAGGTTTTCCAGTCTAGGCTACCTTTGAGGTAATAGTATTATTCAATAATTAAACTCTGTGCTGCTATGAAAAAAATTACAAAAAATTAATCCACCAAACTCAGCAGGAAAGGAATTCCTGCCGAGTTTTCTCTTTATTATGCAACAAATTTTAAAGCGTGGC
>JBGTIS010000169.1:0-24060 GCA_041745535.1 Cyclobacteriaceae bacterium
AGTTCAAGAAATTCCTCACAAAAAGGAAAAGCCAAAAAAAGGTATTGCGCGCGAATGGGTTGATTCCATTGTTTTCGCGCTGGTTGCGGCTACACTCATTCGCTGCTTTTTTATTGAAGCTTATGCCATACCTACTTCTTCAATGGAAAGTTCGCTGTTAGTGGGCGACTACCTGTTTGTTAGTAAAATACACTATGGTGCCCGAACACCCAAAACAATTTTGCAGGTTCCGCTAACGCATCAGAAGATACCAGGAACTGAAATACCTTCGTATCTGGATTGGATACAACTGCCACAACTCAGGTTACCCGGCCTTTCAAAAGTAAAGAATAATGATCCCATTGTTTTTAATTATCCGGCAGAAAAACAATATCCTTCCGATTTACGCACTTTTTATGTAAAACGATGTATTGGCATCCCAGGCGATTCATTGGAAATTATTAACAAACAAACCTATATCAACAAGGTATTGTTACCCACACCTGAAAAAGCGCAAACCAGTTTTTTTATTGAAACCGACGGCACCATTCGCGACCGGATATTTAAAAAGTACGGTATTCGCGATGTGAGTGCGGCAAATGGTGGGTACCTCATTCATACCACGCAGGAAACCGCTGATGAATTGAAAACGCTTAATTTTGTCAGAAATGTAACTGAGATCAGTTATGATAATAATGAAAGTATTATGGGTAAACCTGATTTTCCCAAAGGGATTGAAAACAACTGGACCCTGGACAATTACGGCCCGCTTTACATTCCGAAGGCTGGCGATACCATCGCTGTCAATAGCGAAAATTTACATATCTATGGGCCTGTAATTACTTTTTATGATGGAAATGAAAGCGCTGAAATCAGAGATGGGCAACTGTTTTTGGATGGGAAATCTGTAAACTATTACGTGTTTAAACAAAATTATTACTTTATGATGGGTGATAACCGTCATAATTCCTTAGATTCTCGGTATTGGGGATTTGTACCGGAAGACCACATTGTAGGAAAGCCTGTGTTTGTATGGTGGTCGGTAGATGATGAAGGCGGTCTGTTCAAGCTTTTCGACCGAATCCGGTGGGAACGGATTTTTATGCCGATTGAGTGATGAAAAACAACAAGCATATCAATAAAAAAGCTGCCCGAAAGTATATTCCGGGCAGCTTTTTTGCTATAAACAAAACGCTCCGCTACTACTGAAGTTTAGCGCGCATGGCAGCTACTTCTTCTACGGTAACCTCCGAACTGTTATTGCCAAAGTTTTGTCGCACATATGTGATTACACCGGCAATTTCTTCATCAGTAAGGAAGCCGTGTGGTGTCATCACGCTGTTGTATTTTTCTCCATTCACTTCCATTTCGCCCTGTCTTCCCTTTACTACAATGGAAATCAGCGTATCAACATTGCCATTTACCCATTCGGTATTGGTAAGCGGAGGAAAGGCTCCGGGTACTCCTTTTCCATCAGCCTGATGGCAAACATAGCAGTACTGGTTGTATACTTTAGCGCCAATCTCATTATCGGTTTGGGTTGTTTCGGCAGTAACTTTAGGATTAGCGACTTCTTCAGTAGGGCTTTTCTCAGGATTTGACGACTCCTTTTCAGTTTGTTCAGTTTGTTGCCCGCCACCACAGGAAACAAGATAAAAACCCATAACAATAGCAGAAAATAGTTTACTTAAGTTCAAGGCTCGTTAAAATTTAGTGTTAAGATAGTTTTGTTAATAAAATTGTTCGATAATACGATATATGATTCTTAGTAACAAGATAATTTCCAAACTTTACTAAGAACTTTATATTCCAACCAATAACTTGTTTCTTTTGTTTGCTTTAGTTCCTATTATCAGCCATTTTAGGTTCGGCAAAGGAAACTCTCCAGATTCTTCCTTTCTCTGAATCGGAAATATACAGGGAACCTTCGGGTCCTTCTGCCAATCCCATCGGACGGAACTGCACTTCCGAAGAATTCATAATAGGCTCGCCTGATCCGGCAAACTGATCGGCAAAAACCTCATATTCTCCGGATGGTTTTCCATTGGCAAAAGGAACAAACACTACGGAATAACCTTTTTGCTCTTTGGGAGCACGGTTCCACGAGCCATGAAATGCGATAAAAGCTCCGTTTTTATATTTTTCAGGAAACTGATCTCCTTTATAGAATACCAGATCGTTGGGTGCCCAATGGCCTGGGAAAGCCATAATGGGCGTATCTACACCTTCGCATCTTTCTGTTTTTTTGGAGTCGCCCCCATATTCCGGCGCCAAAATTTTCTTTTCCTGGTAGGGATCAAAATAGCAATAAGGCCAGCCAAAATCAGAACTGTCTTTTACCAGCAGAAATTCTTCAGCCGGTAATTCAGCACCCTGAATGGTATCGTAATATTGTGGATACAGCTGAAAAAGCTGATCGCGGCCGTGCTGCAAAGCATATAAATCAGATGCGGTATGGTTCCATTCCAGGGCAACCGCGTTTCTGATGCCCGTAGCGAACCGATATCCGTCGGCATCCTGAGTTTGGTTTAATTTGCTATCGCTAAACCTCCAGATACCACCGTGCTTTTCAAGCAGTGGGCATGGGTCCATTCCGAGAGAACCTGGCGTACGGTCCTGTTCCTGACAGGCATTGGAAGGGGCACCCACATTTACATATAAATTTCCCTTTCCATCCAAAGTTATGGATTTGGCCGCGTGTGCATTTTGTATGGGTAACTTGGCCACAATGGTTTCAGGCTCGCCCTGAGGTACCAGCGCATTCTGATCCATCCCATACCGGTATATTGCGGAATCGGAAGAATAATACAAATAATTGTCAAATATTTGTATGCCAGTCCCTCCATATTTTCCAAAATATTCAGTTACATCGGCGCGGCCATCGTTGGTGGTGTCCCTAAGGGCCACAATACTTCCATTGTTATTTTCTCTGCTCAGCTTGACGTAAATATCACCATTTTCGTTCACAGTAATATGGCGGGCTTTGCCTATGTTGTCGGCCACTACAAAAGCAGAAAAGCCATCGGGAAGGGTAATGGAGCCATTGTCCGGATCGGCAGTTGGTATAGCATACCGCGATTCATTCTGGTTATTTTCCGCATCCTGGTTACCACACCCAAATACGAACAGCATTATTCCTAAAAGAATAAAATTACTGGTACGGTAAATTGTATAGTTATTCATGAGTTTGAGAGGTTGATTAATTTATAGGTTTAAAATACAATAGCATTTAGAACAAAAGTAAAAAGTAATTCTTATTTCAGAAGTTGTTCCGTTGCATTTTTAACTAATTGAAAATCAAAGGTGTTTAAACATTTCCACATTTTTTCTCTGATTTCATCATTGCAAAGGTTACCAATGCTGCCTTCGTGGGTATGATGAATTGCTTTGCTTGGGCTGTAAGTGCCTTCCTGCAAGGCTTTCGCTACCTGTTGGTAGGCATCGCGAAAAGGAGTTCCATTCAACACTTCCTGATTTACCGATTCTACCGTAAACAGGTACTGGTAGCGAGGGTCGTCTAAAATATTCTCATTCACACGAATGTGCTGTAGGGCATACTGAAAGATGTCAAGGCAGGATTTAAGCTGTTTGAAGGCTGGGAACAGACTTTCCTTTAAAATTTGTAAATCGCGGTGATAGCCGGAAGTAAGGTTGGTCGTAACCATACTTATTTCATTGGGTAGTGCCTGTATTTTATTACAGTGCGCCCGTATCAGCTCAAAAACATCAGGATTTTTTTTATGAGGCATAATAGAAGACCCGGTGGTGAGGTGGTCGGGAAAAGAAATAAATCCAAAATTCTGACTCAGATACAGGCAAATATCATCAGCGAATTTGGCCAATGTGGCTGCTACCGAAGCCAGGGCAAAACCTACTGTTTTTTCTACTTTCCCTCTTCCCATCTGGGCATACACTACATTGTAACTTAGGGTGTCGAACCCAAGCAACTGGGTAGTCATGGTTCGGTTCAGGGGAAAAGAATTACCATAACCGGCTGCTGAGCCCAGCGGATTCTGATTGGTAATTTTATAAGCAGCCTGTAAAAGCAGCAGGTCATCGGTAAGGCTTTCGGCATAGGCACCGAACCAAAGCCCAAAAGAAGAAGGCATGGCTACCTGCGTATGGGTATAACCTGGCATCAGTACCGATTTATGCTTGTTACTTAAATCGATTAGCTTATCAAACAGTGCGTGAATCAGCATGGTAACCTCATATATTTCCTGCCTGAGGTACAACCGCAAATCCAGCAGTACCTGATCGTTGCGCGATCTTCCACTGTGTATCTTTTTACCGGCATCGCCCAGTTTACGTGTCAAAAGTAATTCCACCTGGGAATGTACATCTTCTATGCCGGCCTCAATAGTAAACTCACCGGAAGCTACCGATTTGTAAATTTCCTTTAATCCATTTGAAACAGTTTGTAGCTCTTCATCCGATAAAAGTTTAATATGGTTCAGCATCCGGCAATGTGCCAGCGAGCCCAGTACATCGTAAGGAGCCAGTTCAAGGTCGAGTACTTTGTCCTGCCCCACAGTAAATGATTCAATTTTTTTATCTATAGAAATACCTTTTTCCCAAAGTTTCATGGCAATTTATTTTGTTGTATGCGCTTTTACTTCTTTTGAAATGCCAAAAGCAGGCGAAAAAATGACCTGGTAAAGATGATCAAAATTAAAGGAATTATAGCAATATGCAGGTCTTGAGGCACTAAATTCCAGCGAGCGAGCAAGAATATAGATAACAAACAGGTGAAAATCAGGTAATACCTGAAAAATTTAGGCGCGAAATTTCTGATAAAAAGAAACGCGAATGGTAGGTGTAGGGGAAATGCCCAAAGTACATTAAAATTATTGGCTGCCGCATGATGGTCGGTGGCCGTCCAGATCAGAAACAGGATGGTTCCCAGAAATCCGTAGACAAAAAATACCATAAAATCAAGCAAGGGCAGGATTACTTTTTTTCGATATTCGGCAATGGTAAGAGCGGCTATTATGAGCCAGATTATCCAGAAAAGCCGGGCTGGCGTGAACCATGGAATTGTGTCGGCACTGTGGTCGGCCACAAATAGTGTTCTGTCCGCTGCTACTAAGGGTTTGGTATGGCCCGCGGTGGTAATGGTGGCATGCGCAAACCCTTCTGCCAGGTAGTCGGGCAGAAACATATAATCATAAGGTGTAACTATTTTATCAATCGGTGAACCCAGCCCCAGATCAATACCAAAATCGCCCCAGGGTTGCGTTTGTATAATATAAAGGTCCGTCAAGCTTCTGAACGAGTGCTTAGCTTTTACATAATCAGAAGAAAAGGCAAGCGAGTCGCCAAGTACCTGTTGAAGGGCATCTCTAATCCGGGTGGAGCAATTGTCGTAATAATAATCGTAAAAATAGTATCTGTTTTCGGGTAGGTAATTGTTTTCCAGAAAATCGAACAAGGCTTGCTTTTCCTGTTGATTTAAATTTAAAATCTGCTCGCTGATAGAGCGGTTGTAATAGATGTAGGTATTCTTAAAATTATCAAAATAAGTACGACTGAGAAAATACCGCAAATATCCTTTGGCAAAATTCAGGTAAAAATTGGGCTGATTAAAGTCAAAAGTGCCGTAATTGTACACAATATCCAGCTGATTTTCCGGATCGGTTACCCGGACAGCACTATGACCGAACGCTTCAAACAGTTGGTCTCCCACACCACAGGTAATCAGGCTAATGCTTGCGGTAGGGGAGAGCACCGGAGCCTGTGAAAAACAGGTATTCGAGAATAATAAAAAAAATAGTAACCATTGCAGGTTACCAAATTTAAGTAGGGGCAGCGTAATAAAATTATTCAAATTAACTATATATCATCATCGTCCTCTTCATCCGCGATATCGTCGTCCTCATCCTCATCAGCGTAAACACTTCTTTTTTTCTTGGTTTCAGTTTCATCGCTGTCTGAATCGCCTATTCCTTCAAACCCGCTGCCGAATGTATCTTCCGCGCTATCTTCCGTATCAGAAAATTCTTCTTCTGTATCGTATTCCTTCATCATGTCTTTCAACTGTGTACTTACTTTCACCATATAAATGGTAGTATCCGTTTCGAAGCGAATAGCCGATATCAGATCACCCTTTGCGTTTTTGAATTTGATAATATCTTCAGTTTCATAGCCATAAGGATATTTGTTGGCTATGCCTTCCAAAATATTCTCTGGCAAAGTCTTATAATCTACAATTACTCTTTTTTTGTTATCCATTTCCGTTGCGTTGCTGCTTTGATTTTACTTGTAAAAACACCAATAAAAAATTAATTAATCAAATATTCTTCTTAGAAAAATTTCCTTATGAGGTAAAATTTAAGTTTTACGCAATTTATGGCTGGGTTTTCTGCCTGTTAAAATTGGTATCAGATGCCAAAAAAAAAGTTTTAAAGAATTAAAACAAAATTTCGGGGAGATTTTTTAAATAATTTTTTTTATAAAATAGTTTCTGAAAAACGGAGTAGAATTTATGTGAATGTAAATTCTGTTCCCATACTTATTTTTTCAATTTCAATTCGTACAAATCAGTTCGCCTGTCTTTCAGCGTGTGCACACTTCCTTCCTGATGCAGCTCTTTTAACAAATCTATATTCACATCGGCAATCAGGGTCATTTCAGTATTCGGTGTAGCCTCAGTTACAATGGCATTGGTAGGGAAAGCGAAGTCGGAGGGGGAAAATACGGCTGATTGGGCATATTGAATATCCATATTATACACTTTAGGCAAATTACCCACACAACCCGCAATAGCCACATAACATTCATTCTCAATAGCTCTGGCCTGTGCGCATCTTCTCACACGGTTATAACCATTTTGTGTGTCGGTAAGAAAAGGTACAAAAAGGATTTCCATGCCCTGGTCGGCATAAATTCTGGATAATTCGGGAAACTCCACATCGTAGCAGATCAGAATTCCGATTTTTCCGCAATCTGTATCAAAAATTTTAATTTTATCTCCCCCTACCATACCCCAGGCCATAGCTTCGCTGGGCGTAACATGAATTTTTTTGAAGGAATCGATGCTGCCATCTCTGCGGCACAAATAGGAAATGTTATAAAGACTGCCTTCATCTACTAGAGGCATACTGCCGGTAATAATATTGACATTATAGCTTACCGAAAATTCGGAAAATTTTTGCCTGATAGATTCGGTATATTTGGCCAAGGAACGGATAGAATCGGAAACCGATTGGTGATTATACTTTGCCATTAGCGGCGCGTTAAACAGCTCCGGAAAAAGTATGAAGTCAGATTGATAACCACTTACCGCATCTACAAAAAACTCAATCTGGTCGAATAAAGCTTCCGGCGAATCGAGCGAGCGCATTTGCCATTGTACCAGGCTCAGCCGAATTACTGATTTTTTAAGATTGATCAGCTTTTCCGACTCATCAAAGTACATGTTATTCCATTCCAGTAAAGTAGCATAGGCCTTGGATTGTGTGTCGTAGCCCAGATAATTCTTGAGGATTTTTTTTACATGAAAATCATTGGCCAGTTGGAAGGTAAGAATAGGATCAAAAATTTCTTTCAGTTTTACTTTTTCAATGTATTGCTTTGGGGTAAGGTCATTTTCAAACTGATTATAATTGGGAATTCTGCCTCCGGCAATAATAGACCGCAGGTTCAGGTTTTCGCAAAGTTCCTTTCGTGCGTCGTACAGGCGCCTGCCCAAACGCATGCCCCGGTATTCGGGATGCACAAAAACCTCGATGCCGTATAGCACATCACCATTGGGGTCATGGGTATCAAAAGAATAATTTCCGGTAATCTCTTTATAAGTATGGTTGTCGCTGAACTTTGAATAATTAACAATCAAAGCCAGTGCACAAGCTACTACTTTACCGTTTACTTCAATGCACAACTGCCCATCGGGAAAAATATCAAGCATTTTCCTGATGCTGTTTTTATCCCAAACCTGTCCGCCAATAGCTGCATAAGCCAACTGCATAGACTCGATCAAGTCATCATAATCCTCAAAGTGAAGGTTTCTCAATTTTATTTTATAATCGGTAATTTCATTCATAATATTTTGGTAATTTTTTAATAAAATAGGGGTGGGAGAACTAAATATAAAGCAAAAATCTTACTTTTTTCTAAATTCTGAGTTTTAAACTTTTTACTTTAATCTGAGGTCTTTCAATAATTGAACATACAATTCAATGCCTTGTTTGATTTCTTTAAAAAAGATGTATTCATCCGCGGTATGTGAACGTGCCGAATCGCCTGGCCCAATTTTTAAAGTAGGAAACCCTGACATCAGTGCCTGGTCTGATAAAGTAGGAGAACCATAATATGGAATGTGGAGTTGAAGCCCGCGCTGAACCACAGGATGATCGAGTGCGATTCCCGAAGCATTGAGGCGGAACGAACGGGCCGTAAGTACAGCATGGGTATGTTGTCGCAGCACGTCAAACACTTCGCTATTGGTATACTGTTCGTGCGTTCTTACGTCAATTACAAACTCACAGGTATCGGGCACTACATTGTGTTGTTTTCCCGCGTTAATCTGTGTAACAGCGATGTTGATTTCACCCAGCGTTTCCGATTTTCTGGAAAACTTATAGTTTTTAAGCCATTGGATGTCTTCCAGTGCCAGGTAAATAGCGTTAATACCCTCATTGCGGGCGGCATGTCCGGAAACCCCTTTGACCACGGCATCAATTACCATCAATCCTTTTTCGGCGATGGCCATTCGCAGGCTGGTAGGCTCGCCCACAATGCCTAAATCAATATTCCCCAATTCTGGTAGCAACTGTGCGATTCCATGCTGACCGGAAATTTCCTCTTCGGCTGTAGCCGCGAAAATCAGGTTATACGGTTGGTTATCCAGATTGTCTAATATCAAAAAAGTATGTAGTAGGGCCACCAAGGGTCCACCCGCATCATTACTGCCCAGGCCAAATAATTGTCCATTCTTCTCAATGGGTTGGAAAGGATTTAACGTCCAGGTGGCTGCTGGTTTTACCGTATCGTGGTGTGAGTTTAATAAAATAGTAGGCTGGCCTTCCTTAAAGTTTTTCGATTGAACCCAAATATTATTGCCCTGGCGGAATACAGATTTTTTCTCTTTTTCAAGATATCCATACAGACAATCAGCCGCTTTATTTTCTTCTTTGCTGAAAGAAGGAATAGCGATGAGTTGCTTCAGCAGCGAAAACGCTTTTAACGCATGCGCATGAATTACGGCGTCGAAGGAGGAACCTATAGACATAAGGTAGTGCCGTTGGATGGTTGGGTATCGAGCTCATTAATGGCCTGGTGATTTAAAATACAAACTTTTTTAACACCAGCATTCAGAGTTTGAAAAGCATTATCCAGTTTGGGAATCATGCCCCCTGCTACCGTTCCTGCTTCTTTCATGGCACGAAAATCATGCTCCCTGATTAAAGGTATCACCGATTCATCCTCTTCAGCATGGCGCAATACACCCTTTTTCTCGAAACAGTAATAGAGTTCCACTTCAAATAATTTACTGATTGCAACCGCGATGCGGGCCGCGATGGTATCGGCATTGGTATTTAAAAGCCGGCCTTTTTTATCATGTGTTAATGGAGCGATGACCGGGGTGATATGTTGATGCAGCAAAGCCTGAAACACATCGGCATTTACCGAAACAATGTCACCCACAAAACCAAAATCGATGGGTTCAGGCTTTCTTTGTTCCGATACGATACAATTCATATCAGCACCCGTGATGCCCAGGGCATTGCAGTTTTGTGCCTGCAATCCCGCTACTATGGTTTTGTTTACCAGTCCGCCGTAAATCATGATAACTACTTCCAGGGTAGGAGCGTCGGTGATGCGTCTTCCATCCACCATTTGGGCCTTAATGCCTAATTTTTCCGACAGGGTAGTAGCGGATCTGCCTCCGCCGTGCACAAGAATTTTTAAGCCTTCCAACTTAGCGAACCCTTCCAGAAAATCAGAAAGCGTATCTGCTTCCTCAATTACTTTTCCTCCAATTTTTATAATTCGAACTAAGTTGCCCATGCGATTGTAATTTCTTTTATAGTAATCCTCAAAAGTAATAATTATTATTTGATACCGATGGCCTGCCTGCCTGAGTTACTTTTAAAGTATTTTTTTGTTTGATGGAAATACCGGAAAAAGCTTGCTAAAGAAATTTACAAAGAATAACATTGTTTTACTTTTTCACTACGATCAACCCAAAAGAAAATGAGAAAAATTCCTTTACTTTTTACGGCACTAAGTGTCATTTTTTCCTCAGCGTGTAATCAGTTCAATAAAAATTATAACCAAGTGGAAGGATATCCTTTTAAGGTAATGACCTACAACATCAGGTATGACACGGAACAGGACAGTTTGAATGCATGGCGTTACCGCAAAGAAAAGGTGTGTAACCTGATTCAGTTTCATGAAGCAGACCTGCTGGGCATGCAGGAAGCCCTTCTAGGGCAGGTAAAATTTTTAGCGGATTGCCTGCCTGGTTTTGCCTGGGTGGGTATGGGGCGTGACGATGGAAAAGAAGAAGGAGAGTTTTCGCCTATATTTTATAAGAAAAATTTATTCAAGCTGGAGGAAGACAGTACTTTCTGGCTGTCTCAAACACCGGAAACGCCCAGTAAATCGTGGGATGCGGCTTTGCCGCGTATTGTAACCTGGGCAAAATTGACCTATTTGCCAACCGGTAAATCTTTCTATTATTTTAACACGCATTTTGATCACAGGGGAACCATTGCCCGTGAGGAAAGCGCTAAACTTCTGGTACTGAAAATTACTGAGATCGCGGGTAGCGATCCGGTAATATTAACGGGCGACTTTAATAGTACGCCTGATTCTTTTGCTTATCGTGTTATAGCAGATACCGAAACAGAGGGGATCGGCGCTGTAGTTGGGCTGAAAGATGCTTTTCAAAGCACAGAACTTCCACATTACGGACCCAATATTTCTTTTGGAGGTTTTGCCGTTAAAGATTCGCTGGCAGGTAACGACAGGATTGATTATATTTTTGTGCGGAGCAATATTAAGGTATTGAAACATGGTATCCTCACTGATTTTAGCGAGGGGCGCTTCCCTTCCGACCATTTACCTGTAATCTCAGAAATAGTGTTGCCCGAGTAGGGGCAGGTGGGGCGGGACTGATTTTCCTTTGAAACCATAATAAAAAAGGTTATTGAAATAAACTCAATAACCTTTGTTTTGCTGCCGTATAAGTTACGCCGCGTTCAACCGCTTAAATTTAGAGCGATCAAATTTTTCCTGAGCGTAATCTTTTGTAATTACAAATTCTTTCACATTCTTTTTTGATGGCATTTCAAACATAGCATCGGTGATAATGGCTTCGCAAATAGAACGAAGACCACGGGCTCCAAGGCTAAACTTCACTGCTTTTTCAACAATGTAATCCAGGGCATCATCTTCAAACACCACATCGATACCCTCCATAGCAAAAAGCTTTGTATATTGCTTGATTAAAGCATTTTTGGGCTTCGTTAGAATCATTTTCAGCGTTTCCCGGCTAAGTGGATCAAGGTGCGTAACTACCGGGAGTCGTCCAATTAGCTCTGGAATTAGTCCGAAGCTTTTCAGGTCCTGCGCGGTTATGTATTGCAACAGGTTTTCCTTATCAATTGAAACAACCTCAGAACCTAAACGGGAAAAACCTAAAGGTTGGGTATTCAGTCGTTTGGCGATCACTTTTTCAATGCCATCGAAGGCACCACCACACAAAAAGAGAATATTTTGTGTATTCACGCTGATCATTTTCTGGTCCGGATGTTTTCGCCCGCCTTGTGGAGGAACATTCACAGAAGTACCTTCCAGTAACTTCAATAAAGCCTGCTGAACACCCTCGCCACTTACATCGCGCGTGATAGAAGGATTATCTGATTTGCGGGCAATTTTATCAATTTCATCAATGTATACAATGCCCCGTTCGGCCGCTTCCACGTCGTAGTCAGCCGCCTGCAACAAACGGGTTAAAATACTTTCTACATCTTCGCCTACATAACCGGCTTCGGTAAGTACCGTAGCATCGGCAATACAGAAAGGAATCTGAAGGATTTTAGCTAAAGTACGTGCCAGATAGGTTTTACCCGTTCCGGTTTCGCCCACCATGATGATATTGGATTTTTCAATAATGATATCCTCATCATCGTTTTTCTGCATGAGCCTTTTGTAGTGATTGTATACGGCTACAGATACTACCTTTTTGGCCTCATCCTGGCCTACTACATATTGTTCAAGAAAATTTTTGATATCAAGAGGCTTGATTAACTTAAATTCTGGAACTTTATTCTTTTCTTTTGTTTTAAGTTCTTCATCTAAAATTTGCTCTGCTTGCTCAATACAATAATTACAGATATGCGCGCTGATACCTGAAATCATGAGGTCGACATCTTTTTTTTGTCTTCCGCAAAAAGAACAAGTTACTTGCTGGGCCATAATATTCACGTTGTTTCTTTAAATAAAAGTTAAGATATGGCTAAAAAGTTCAATAACTTAAAATATAAGATAAGATAAGCTTTTTAGCCACAATAACCTAAGCCGAAGTGGTTTACTTCTTTTTAGTATCGATTTGCCCTCTGTCCAGTACCTCATCGATAAGGCCATATTCTCTGGCTTCAACAGGTCGCATCCAGAAGTCACGATCTGAATCTTTCTCTATTTGTTCATACGATTTTCCACTATGGATGGCCAGAATGTTGTAAAGATCTTTTCTGAGTTCAAGGGTTTGCTTCAGGGTGATTTCCATATCGCGTGACTGGCCCTGCATCCCACCACTGGGCTGGTGAATCATAATTCTGGCATGAGGAAGGGCAGCTCTTTTGCCATTGGCACCACCAGCCAGTAAAACCGCGCCCATAGAAGCTGCCAGGCCTGTGCAGATGGTAGCTATATCAGGGCTTACAAATTGCATGGTATCGTACATGCCCAAACCGGCATATACCGAACCACCCGGGCTGTTGATATACAACATAATGTCTTTTTTGGCATCTACCGACTGTAAAAATAATAGCTGCGCGGTTATGATGTTGGCGATGTTTTCCTCCACCTGCATGCCTAAAAAAATGATCCGATCCATAATCAGTCGTGAAAACACATCAATTTCACGGAAATTGGTAGGCCTTTCCTCAATTACCGCTCTGGTCATACTTTCCACATGGTGTACGTACCGGTCTACATTAGAGCCACTGATATTGCGATCGTAAACGGCAAACTTTCTGAATTCTTCTTTATTAATCATATTGAATGGGTTTTATACTAATTACAATTTTATAAAAAAAGAGTCCTGATTACAAGGACTCTGTTGTTTACGGGTTATTTTACGGTTAGTTTTTAATTAATTCTTTGAATTCATCAAAACTAACCTCTTTTTCTGTAACTGATATTTTTTCTTTGATCTGCTCCAGTACCTTCTGCTCCTGTGCCTGATTATAAATTTTCATATAATTCTTCGACATATAATCTTTTAGGATAGGATCGGCCTGTTCGCCCATCTGGCTCAGAATACCGGGCTGTCCTACCTGTGCTTCCATTTGCTGAATGGCGATTTCTCTGATCTTCTCAGGCTCTACCTTCAGCTCCTGGTCTTTGGTAATTTTATTGGAAATGAGGCTCCATTTGGTTTCTTTGGCGAAGTCATCATAATCCTTTTCGATTTCCTCTATCGTAATATTGCCTTCGTTGGTAGCCAGCAGCCATCTTTTCAGAAATTCGTTCGGCATATCGAAATTAATGTTTTTCATTAAATAATCGCGAATATCCCGATTCAGCAGGTTATCAGATTCAAAATCAAAGTTTTGCTGAAGCGATTCTTCAATTTTCTGCCGGAATTCTTCTTCTGTTTTTACCTGATCTTTCCCAAAAATTTTATCAAAAAATTCCTGGTTAATTTCAGCCATATCAATTCTGTTAATCCGCTCAACTTTAAACGTATAGTCGCCTTTCAGTTCCTCCGCTTCTTCAGCACTGACGCGAAGGTTACTGGCCAGTTTTGTTTTGTCATCAAATAATTTCTGAATATCAATGGTAATTTCATCGTCTTTTTTCAGGCCGGTTAACTGCTTTGCTGTTTTAGCCGGAAGTTCAGCAGGCTTCAGGTATACGTGGAAATGCTTGTCTGAATCCTGGTCTTTTAACGTACCATTTACGAAATCATTTTCCGCCGCGGTTTCCGGGTTAGAGCGTTCTCCAAACTGATTTCTCAAATAATCAACTTCCTGATTGATTTCATTATCAGAAACTTTAATTTTATGGCGTGTGATTTTGATTTTATCCGATAGCTCATAGGTAAAATCGTTTACAAAGCCAATGTCGTACGAGAACTCAAACTCTTTCTGATGATCCCAGTCGATGCTTTCTGCCTGTTCGTCCGCGGGTAGCGGTTCTCCCAGAATATTAAGGTTGTTTTCTTTTATATATTTCGGTAACGATTCGGAAAGAATATGATTAATCTCGTCTACCAGAATGGCTTTGCCATACATTTTTTTAATCAGGCCGGCTGGGGCTTTACCGGGTCTGAACCCTTTAATTGAAGCTTTTTTTCTGTATTGGTTTACTTTTTCTTCTATCTTCGGTTGATAATCAGCTTCATTTAATTTAATTTTAATTGAAGCTTCGGTGTTACCTTTTTTATCTAATATAATATCCAACGCTTATGGTATTTTAGTGTTTAAAGAATTAAAGCAAAAACCCTCAGTCCGGTTATTTAAAGCTAGTTCAAATACCAGGATGAGGGAATTTATTGTTTGGTGCGGATGGAGGGACTCGAACCCCCATGCTTTACAGCGCTAGATCCTAAGTCTAGTACGTCTACCAATTTCGCCACATCCGCAAAAAAATTGGAATGCGAATTTAGTTGTTATAAACTGTTATTCAAGGTAATTGGTTATTTTTTTAACAAATTTTAAAATGATTTTTCTGGTTATATAAAAAATCTATATTTCGTACCATCATACCAAATAAATTGTGCTAATTACTGATACAAACTGTTTAAAATTGATCTGCAAACTGAAAGTAAATGATTTTGAATCTGAATATTAAGCCTGACCAGGAAAACAATTTCGTTTTAAAATCAATTAATTTTTTATACTTTACTTATTTCCAACAACAGAATCTGGTATTCGTTTAATACAATATGAATATGGCGACAGAAACAACTGCTACGGTTCAGGTAGCTGATAGTAAAGAGGAAGCAGAAAAAAGACAAATTGTAAAAAAGTACCGGACACTACTGAGACATGCCAAACCCTATCTGAAAGAGGGAGAAACCAAAGATATTAGAAAAGCATTTAATATTGCCCTGGAGGCCCATAAGGATATGCGCAGAAAATCCGGTGAGCCTTACATTTTTCATCCTTTGGCCGTGGCCGAAATTGCTGTGTCAGAAATTGGCCTGGGCACTACCTCTATTATCGCGGCCTTGCTGCACGATGTGGTGGAAGACACCGAACTGGAACTGGAAGATATTGAGCGTGAATTTGGTTCAAAGGTTTGTAAAATCATCGATGGACTTACCAAAATTTCGGGCGTATTTGAATACGGCACTTCAGAGCAGGCGGAAAATTTTCGTAAAATGCTGCTTACCTTATCCGATGATGTCCGGGTAATTCTTATCAAAATCGCCGACCGGTTGCACAACATGCGTACCCTGGGCAGTATGCCCTTAAATAAGCAGTTAAAAATCGCTTCTGAAACTATTTATCTGTACGCGCCCTTGGCCCATCGATTGGGTCTATATGCTATCAAATCTGAATTGGAAGATTTGAACCTGAAATATACCCAACCTGGTAAGTACAGGGAAATCGCGACGGCCATCAGTGCTTCCAAAACTACCAGGAATAAGTTTATAAAAAGATTTATTGACCCGATTCAGCGAAAGCTAAAAAAGGAGGGCTTCCAATTTATTATTAAAGGCAGGCCAAAATCTATTTACTCTATCTGGAGTAAAATGTGCAAAAAAGATATCCCTTTTCATGAAGTGTACGACCTTTTTGCTGTGCGCATTATCCTGGATGTACCGATATCAGACGAAAAATCAGCTTGCTGGAAGGTGTACTCTTTTATTACCGACTATTATAGCCCCAATCCTGAGCGGTTGCGCGACTGGATCAGTACGCCGAAGGCAAACGGGTACGAATCATTGCATACCACCGTAATGAGCAACACCGGACAGTGGGTAGAAGTGCAGATCAGGACCAAACGCATGGACGAAATCGCGGAAAAGGGGTATGCGGCACATTGGAAATATAAAAATAATGCGGGCGTTCATCACCGGCCATCTGGCCTGGAAGAATGGCTGAACCGGGTGCGCGATCTGCTGGATCAGAATCAGAACAGCAATGCCCCAGCCATTGAGTTTATTGATGATTTCAGGTCAAATTTATTTAACGAGGAAGTTTTTGTTTTTACGCCGAAAGGAGAACTCAGGATTCTGCCGAATGGGGCTACAGCGCTGGATTTTGCTTTTGATATACATACAGAAATAGGCGCAAAATGTTTGGGCGCAAAAGTGAATCAGAAACTGGTTCCTATCAATTATATTCTGGAAAATGGCGATCAGGTGGAAATCCTTACTTCCAACCGACAAAAACCCAATGAAGACTGGCTGCGGTTTGTGGTAAGCTCGAAGGCAAAAGCCAAAATTAAAGACCTGCTGAAAGAAGAGAAAAAAGAAGCGGCTTCAGAAGGTAAAGCCATTATCCAGCGGAAACTTAAGCAGCTTAAAATGGGATTTACCAGCGAAGTAGTGGAGCAACTCCGCGCCTATTTCGATCAGAAAACCGTGTTGGAGTTATACTATAAGGTTGGGAAAGGAATTATTCCTTCTGCTTCCATTAAAAAATTCAAAGATGTCCGTGAGAACTTAGAAAGGAAGAACCAGGAAAGAATTTCAGATGCCAAGTCGTTTGAAACCATGGTTTCGAAGGTAAGGACCAAAGAGCAAAACCTGCTGCTGATTGGCGAAGACATGGACGTGCTGGACTATAAACTCGCCAAATGTTGTAATCCGATTCCTGGCGACGATGTATTTGGTTTTATTACGGTGAATGAAGGTATTAAAATACATCGTACCGATTGCCCTAATGCAGCTGAGTTGCTGTCGAATTACGGGTACCGCGTTATTCCTGCCAAATGGACTTCCAGAAACGACAGCGATTTCCTTACCGGATTAAAAATAATTGGTACTGACCGCATGGGGCTTATAAAAGATGTTTCAGCCATAATTTCTTCAGAACTTAAAGTAAATATGCGCTCTTTGGCCATGGAAACCAATAATGGCATTTTTGAAGGAAATATTATGTTGTATGTAAACGACCGTTCTCATTTGGACATTCTGATCAAAAGACTAAAAAAAGTGAATGGCGTTGAAAAAGTTACCCGTTATGATTATGGGTAACAGTGGCTGGGTATAACCTGAAGATGTTGCAGGGTTGAAGTGAGTTTTACTTTAAAAAAAACCATATTCATACGGGTTTCACATGGTTTATTTTATATTTGTACAAGCGTTCTTAAAATAATTATGGCACTGAACAAAGAAGTATTTGAAAAGGTAAAGCAGATTTTTGTTGCCTACTTAGAGAATAAAAGCTACCGTAAAACTCCTGAGCGATTCGCTATTCTGGAGGAAATATATTCGCGAGATGGACATTTTGATGTAGAATCGCTCTACATCAGTATGAAAAATAAGAATTACAGGGTAAGCAGGGCTACGGTTTACAACACATTAGATATTCTGGTAGAATGTGATCTGGTAAGCAAACACCAGTTTGGTAAAAATCTGGCTCAGTATGAGAAAAATTATGGGTACAAACAACACGACCATTTAATTTGCACAGAATGTAATAAGGTGGTGGAGTTCTGCGATCCCAGAATTTATAACATACAAAAGATGGTAGGGGACCTTCTCAACTATGAAATTCAGCACCATTCCCTGATTTTGTATGGTTCCTGTAATAAGGAGCATTGCGACAACAAAAAAGAGAACAGCAACACTTTCAGTGAAGCCTGACGATTGGCTTTAACTGAAGTTTGATCGCTTTACTTTGTAGCATTTTTTCTGAATTCTGAGGTAGTGGTTAGCTGTAACCAGTGCCTTTTATTGTGTAAAGCTTAATGTAGATTTCAATGACTAAAGTAGATGTTTTATTAGGATTACAGTGGGGAGATGAAGGAAAAGGTAAAATTGTAGATTTCCTGGCACCAAAATACAATGTAGTTGCCCGTTTTCAGGGTGGACCCAATGCAGGCCATACACTTGAATTTGATAATATCAAACATGTACTTCACCAGATCCCATCTGGAATTTTTCGTTCCGATATTCAGAATATTATTGGTAATGGTGTGGTGCTTGATCCGGTAATTTTCAAGAAAGAAATTGAGAACCTGGACAACTACCACATAGATTTCCACAAGAACCTGTTTATTTCAAAAAAAGCCCAGCTGATTCTGCCTACGCACCGTTTGCTGGATGATGCGCAGGAAAAGTCTAAAGGAGAAAATAAAATCGGATCTACTTTGCGGGGTATCAGCCCAACTTATCAAGATAAAATTGGCCGGCAGGGCCTTCGTGTTGGCGATATCTTGCATCCGGCATTCAGAGAAAAATATGATGAACTGCTTGCCCATCATACGACCAAACTTAAATTTTTGAATTACAGTTTTGAACTGGAAGCGCTGGAAAAGACATTTTTTGAAGCCATAGAATTTTTAAAACAATTTAATCTGGTTGATAGCGAATACCTGATTAATCAGAAAATTGCCGAAGATGCCAGTATTTTGGCTGAAGGCGCACAGGGATCATTATTGGATGTGGATTTTGGAAGTTATCCTTTTGTAACCAGTTCTACCACATTGGCTTCCGGTGCCTGTACAGGGCTGGGAATTGCCCCCAAAAATATAGGCGAAGTTTATGGGATTTTTAAGGCCTACTGTACCCGCGTTGGTTCGGGACCTTTCCCTACAGAACTATCAGATGCTACCGGCGAAACTTTAAGAAAAATAGGCAATGAGTTTGGTGCTACCACCAAACGGCCACGGCGTTGTGGCTGGCTGGACATTCCTGCCTTAAAATACACGGTGATGCTCAACGGGGTAACCCGTTTGTTTATGATGAAAGCCGATGTATTGAATACTTTTGATGAGATCAAAGTTTGTACTCATTACCAGCTTCCCGATGGACAAACCATTGATTATGTACCCTATGACGCACATGAAATAGAAATAGAACCCGTGTATAAAACCTTTAAAGGGTGGCAATCTGATTTGGATGAATGCGCTTATTTTGATCAGTTGCCTCACGAATTGCTGGATTATATCCACTATATTGAAGCAACCCTGGATGTGCCCATCAGCATTATATCGGTAGGGCCTAACCGAAAGCAAACCCTGATAAAAAATGAAGTAACGGTATAGCTTTCTGGCACTGTTAAAAATAAGCATGGCACGGATCTTTTCCAATTTTTAAACGGTAATTCAGCATCATTTCATGGGTGCCATCTGTGTAATTTCCAATTTTAGAAAGGGTATGGTCATAGGCATAACCAAGTCGGAAATTGCTGTTAAGTAATATTTCAAATAGGAAAATCATGGCATCGCCACTGCGATAAGACATTCCTACGTTTACCAAGTCCAAAATAAAAAGGTTGGTATTCACATCCATTCCGGCTGGTTGCCCTTCTTGTACCCTGAACAGGACGGAAGGTGATAATTTTAAATCTTCGTTCAGTGTAAAAATATGTCCCCCGGTTAAAAAATAATACCGGGCTTCCCGGGCGTTGGCAATAATATCCTCTTTGTCATAAATAGCGTTATTTACTAGGTAGGGAATAGAAAAGCCGGCATAGGTGGTATTGGTATTAAAAAACACGCCAGTTCCAAAATTTGGTTTAAATTTTTTCAGTACTCCATTCAAAATCGGATCATCCGGGTCGATCAGGGTTAATTTGGTAAAATCAGAAGTTGTATAATTAAAACCTCCCTGCAAGCCCATAGATAGGGTGCCCACTGGTAATTTGATTTTATAAGAGTAACTTCCATATACACTCATGTCATCATGAACTCCCAGTTTATCGTGTGAGGCTACCAGACCTACGCCAACCGGCCATTTCTTCAAAGCAGAGTGCATGGCAAAGGTCTCCAGTTTGGGAGCGCCTTCTAAATTTACCCACTGATTGCGATACAGGAAAGTGGCGCTCAGTTGTTTTTGATTCCCGGCATAAGCAGGATTAAGCAACAATTTCTCAAACATATATTGTGAATATACGGGACGTTGTTGCGCGATTACCCTTGGGCTTATCCAAATGAAAAATAAGAGAGAAAGGATAGCAATAGGTTTCATGTTTATATTGTACTTTTAAAATACAATTATATACTATATTATTAATAAAAAAAGTGCCAAAAAATATTTATTTTGCCTCTAACCAAACCAAAACATTACAGAGTTTCATAATGGTGAATTTAACATTTCAATTTTGGTGTTGAACTGCAAGAGGCATCAGGAATAAAGAGCGGATTACAAATTGCTAATCCGCTCTTGTCAAATTTTAGAAGTATCTATCGCAGTAGTTCCAGATACCCGGAAACAGGTTTTATTCCATCCTTTTTATCAACTACATAATAGTAGGTGCCATCCGGCAAGTCTTTTCCGCCCACATAAAGTCCACGGTTTCCCCTACCATCAAAATAATTGATCTCATTGTTGTAATTTGCACTTTCAAAAACCAAAGCACCTGCGCGGTTGAAGATTTTAACTTTGTTGTCACTGAAACTGTCGATACAACTAATAGTGAAAATCTCATTTTTGCCGTCTCCATTAGGCGATACACCATTAAAAACCTTAATATCTGTTCCAATTTCAGCTGAACGGGTGGCGGTACATCCGTTCTGATCGGTAATAGTTACCGCATATATACCAGCAGGATATTGCTCTAAGGCAAAACCGTCAGCAAAACCAATAGGGGTATTCCAATTTATCTCTCTCACTTTGATGGGTTCCGTAAATACGATTTCCGCTGAACCATTTTCATCATTACAGGTAGCCGGTGTGGTGGTTACCTCAAAATCGGGGAAGGTAAGCAACTCATCAATACGAACAGATGCAGGTCCTGCCGTACAACCGGTAAGCGCATTGGTAACAATCACGCTATATGCTCCTTTTCCTACCCCAACTATTTTGCTGGTTCTGTCACTAAAGAAAATAGGATTTCCCTGACCTTTATTACCTTTATACCAGGTATAAATATAATCTACATCACTTTCCATCCGGGCGCTATCCAGATAGGCGATGGCAGCCCCAACCGGTAGTGTACAATGGGTTTGCTGGGCAATTACAGATGCAAACACATCAGGTACTATCGTTTTCTCTCCCTCTTTAACCGTAGCGCTAAACTGCCCGCTTAAACATCCGGTAAGTTTATCTCTGGCAATCACTGTATAGGTTCGCGCGGGAATATTCGACAGAACCGGACCAAAAGAGATGGGTTTGTTCGTGGCAGATGCGCCTTCATACCAAAAGAAATTAAATCTGGACATTTCGCCTGCAATACTGGCTGAGAGTTGACCATTGGGCCTTTCTTCATCGCAATTGGTTACCGGAAACGCTGGCGTTACGGCAATGCTGATTTGCTGGCCTCTGCCATCCTCTACCACTACTTCCGCGGCAATTGCTTCGCAGGCTGCTTCATTCCGGTCATTAACTAAAACCGTGTACGTTCCATTGGTTAATCCTTCTAACAGGCTCTGAGTGCCTGCGGTAATTATAGGAGTTCCGGAAGCGGTAGGCCCTTCATACCAGGTATACATATATTGCCCGCTGCCGCCATTGGCATTAGCCGCTACGCTACCATTGGGGGTAATGCAACTCGTGTAAGGAGACGAGGAAGTTGCCACGGCAATAGGCACTACAAAGCTGATAATTTCATAACTGCGTGTAGTATTACAGCCAGTGATGGTATCATTAACAGTTACTGTGTAGAATCCTGGTACCAACCCTTCTACTTCTGCCTGATTTCTGAACGTGGCCAGCTCATTTGCCGCATCCACGGTGTTGCCTGTGAACCACTGCGTGGTAAAACTGTTGGTGTTTCTGATATTAATTTCCAGTTCGCCCTCCGCGATAACTGCAGGATTACAACCTGTAATCGGGTCTGATATATCAGCCAAAATCACCTGAATGGGTTTGGATGTGTTTTCTATGGCTATCTGATACGCTGTATTACAATCGGTTAATCCGCCCGGATTTGTTTTTATGGCTGTTACAAAATAGGTGTTTTGTGTAAGATCAGATACTTCAAGACTGTCTGAATTAATAAACGCATAATTGGCATTTATAAAATCATTTTGTCCGGTATTGTCCAGTGAGGCCTGATACCAGGTAAACTGATAATCATTTATATTCTCTGTATTGCCATTCAGCATAACTTCATCAATTCGGATGCTACCATTGGGCGTACATTGGGTCTGGTCACTGATTTTGCTTACCAGTAAGTTTGGCTGAACAGTTTTTCTTTTCACAACAAATGAGGCGCTATCCAAACAACGGCTGTTATTGTCCTGTACCACCACGGTATATCTATCATCCTGCAAATTATTGATAACACTGGTAGTAGCCGTATTCGTAATAGATGCTGTTCCCGTTATGTTGTTGGTGGTATCAGCGCCCGCATACCAGTTAATGGTATACGGAGCGGGGGTGGTACCTTCAATATTTACTTCAATAAAACCCTCATTGATGCCTGTACAGGTGAGGAAATCAGGAATCGCGGTATCCAGATAAATATCAAGCTCAGGTCTGTCATCCATAATTTCTTCTTCCGTAGGGAAGGAGATACATCCGGTTACCGCATGTTCCGCCACAGCATAATAAATGCCCGGGCTTTGGCCGGTCAGCAGATTGTTATTGGCCGCTCCCGCGGTTCCCATCGCGATCCGATTTGTAGTTAAATCGCTATTGTCTACATTCTCGTCGGTATACCAATGGAAATTGTAATCACTGCCCATCTGAGCGGAAGTAATCATATTAGGTCCTTCCATCATTTCAGTAACTTCAATGCTTCCCGCAGGTGGTTCAATACAGGTAGTCTGATTGATGACCATAAAATTCAGAATAGCTGGTGGTAAAGTTTCATCTTCAATCCGGAATGTATCAGTGGCAACGCATTGGTTGTTCAGGTCGGTAACGGTAAGTATGTATTTCCCATCGTTCAGACTGTTTCTGGTTCCGGTGGCAATGCCAATATCGGTCCAGTTAAATTCATAACCCAGATCAGTTCTGGTGGTATCGCCCGGATAATTACCATTCATTGGAGCTTTTGATGCCTGAATTTCCAGTGCGCCATTACCCGGCGTGATACACAAAGTATTGGCTACATTGCTAATTTCTGTAAGTACAGGTGGTTTGGCAATATTGACCACTTTTACAGTTTGGGGAATCGACTGACATCCATCTGGCTCATAATAGGCGACAATGGTATAATATCCTTGTTCAAGATTTTCCCAAACTCTTCCTACATCACCTGCTCCAGCATGGTTGGCGCTTGCGAAATCTATATCTCCAGGATTCCCTCCAACTTTAGGGGTTGCACTTTCGCCTTGATACCAATAGAATAAATAATCATCTTGAGCGCTACCAGCACCAACTGCTAGATCTACTTCGGCTTCAACTGATCCATCTGGTCTCTGGTCACATGTTAAAGAAGGATTCGCCAAAGCGCGGGTAAATACGGGAAGAATATCTCCAGCCGCTTTCAGATCAAAAAAAGCACTAGTTTTACAAAGAGTAACAGGATCAGTTACTACTATGGTATATATTGCCGCTCTTGCGTCTTCTACTACCTGCCCAGTTGTAATAAAGTTTGCTTGTGTAGTGTCTTTCCCATAATACCACGTGTACAAATATTGGTCTACATCAATAGTACCCGTTGGATCTACGGCTTCTACACTGAACTTCCCATCTGGATCAATACAATTAGTCATAAGCTGCTCGGGTTGAACATCAACAGCAGGTTCCACCGCCGCGTTTCTTACTGAATCAGAATAGGAAGCGGATAAGCATTTGGTAATATTGCTATATGCCATCACCGTAAATAATCCTACATCCAG
>JBGTIS010000170.1:0-14166 GCA_041745535.1 Cyclobacteriaceae bacterium
TTGCTGACTGCTTCCATAGACGAAGGCAACTCAAAAGGCAGTTTCCCCTGCGGTTGCGCATTGCCAAACAGCACTTCACAAACAGCCTGATCGCTTGCGCCATAATCGGCAATCAGGGCTTTAGCCTGGGTAGTAATTTCAGGAATCACGGCCGGTCGGTCAAGGTACAGGTCCACAATAGTGGGAACGGTTGTTAACAAATTGAGTATTTTTTTCTTTTCTTCTCCTTTAAAATCCAGATCTCCATGATGAAAGCCTCGGGCAAAAGGGTTTTTTGTTTCTACCGGATACCAGGGGGTGTTGATCCGGATAATGGCAAAATCAGCTTCTTTCGGTGTTTTCACCACTGTAGCGTACCGGGCTACGATAGTGCTATCCATATTCTCCACATACACCTTGAGGCTGTTTTTGTCAAGCGGAAGCAAATCACCATCATTTTTCAGTAAAGTCATGGCCTTTTGCTGGCTTTCCTCACCCAACTGGCGAAACTTCTTTTTTCCCACAATATCGTTCACTTTGGTTTCATCTACAAAAGGGTTGTCAAAAAGCCCCAACTGGAATTTTTGCCTCAGTATCCTTTTTACCGACACATCAATGCGTTCTTCAGAGAGTTTGCCTTCATGTACCAGTTGCGCCACCAATTCAGGCCGGCTTTCACCGCCAAACTGGTCACAGCCGGCTTCTATTATTTTCAACACCCGGTTGGCTTCATTCAGTTGCTCTACCCCCCAGGCCCTGGCTGGCCATACCACATCCGGCCCCATGGGTGCGTCGGTAATCAGGCCCCAGTCGGTACACACTACGCCATCAAATTTGTATTTGTTTCGCAACAAATCGGTAATAATACTTTTGTTGTAGGCCATGGCCACATCCTCATCGGTTTGGCCGGTAGGTACGCCATAATAAGGCATGATGGATGCGGTATGCGCCGCGAAGGCTGCTTCGAAAGGAATAAGGTGATAGTCGAAATTGTTGCCCGGATAAATCTGTCCTTTTTGAAATTCAAAATGAGGGTCCAAGCCTTCTTTCTGCGGTCCGCCACCCGGAAAATGTTTGGTCATACAGGCGATGCCTGCTTCATTGAGCGTTTCTCCCTGCATGCCTTCGATATAAGCTTTGGCCATTTTAGCGGTAAGTTGGGCATCTTCCCCAAAAGTCCCGCTTATCCTTGGCCACCGTGGTTCTGTGGCAAGGTCTACTTGCGGATGTAAGGCCAGCCGGATACCTACCGCCAGATATTCCTGCCGCACAATGTCGGCAAATTCCCTCATCACCTCTTCATCACCAATGGCGGCAAAGCCCAGGGTTTCGCAAAACTGTGAAAAGCCTTCGGCAGTCACCGAAAAAATGCTGTTGCTGAAGTGGTGGCGTGGGTCAGAGGCAATGGTAACCGGAATGCCCAACCGGGTTTGCTCGGCATATTGCTGTAAACTATTGTACCATTGGGCAAAGGTGGAGGGTTTTTCCGGAATGCCCCAAATATTGAAATGGGTCATGTGCCGGTCAGAAATGTTTTCAATGGCCGCAGGCATACGTGCCGCCGGACCTGCGGTGCCTTCCTTTTTTTCGAGAGACGCATCGTCGTTTACGGGCGCACCATTAATAAACAGCATGCCTGCCTTTTCTTCTAACGTCATCTGGCTCAGCAGATCTTCAATCCTGGCTTCCACAGGTTGGGAAATATCTTCATAGGCATCTAACTTGCCATTGCTGTTCAGGTCTCTGAAAGCCTTTCCATCCACTTCGGCTTTCACTTTGGTTTTGGCCAAAGCCAGTTGCGGAATCGTTATTGAGTTATCGTTCGTACTGGAGTGCTGACAACCTGCCATTACCAGGAAAAAAAACAAAAGCAGTAAATAGATTTTTTTAGCGTTCATGCGAATAATTGTATGGACTGGCACAAATACATATAGGTTATTTCGCGGGAAATGTAAAAATTTAATACCAAAGGAATAGCGGATTGCCTGGTTATTTTACGAAACTCTTATTGTAAAATGGTAAGTGTACGTTTTACGGTCTGCAAAACCATTAAAGCAGACTTATTGGGCGCAGTAATGTTTCAGGAAAGGAACAGGTACTGCCTTATTTGCACGGCATTCGGAAAGTAAAGCAGGTTGCTTCATCTGAAGATACCACCTCAAGTGTACCACCATGGGCACGTGCAATTTCAGCGGCGATATACAGGCCCAATCCTAAACCCTGTTTTCCTGGCTTTACGTCTTCCCGTGAAAAAGGCTGAAAAAGCCGCTCCATGGCAGCATCAGGAATTTTATCTCCGGAATTGATAACTGAAAGTTCAAACTCACTTACACGGCTAATCGCTCTGACCACGATGGGGGTATTGGTGGCGCCATGGGTAATGGCATTACCTAAAAGATTGGAAAAGAGCTGCGCTACCCGGTTATCGTCACAAATTACAGGTTCGCTCAGGTCGAAACGCGTTTCAATAGGGCGGTCAGGGGCCAAAGTACGCATTTCTGACACCACCTGTTGCAATGCGGTTTTCAAAGCAACGCTATGGTTATCAGAGTTTAAGGTGATGCCACCCCCCAGCCGGCCTCTCGCGAAATCCAGCATGTTTTCAATCAACCCCTCCATGCGATAGTTGGTATTTTTAATTACCGTAACCAGTTGTTTCGCGTCTTCATCCAATGGCATTTGAAGCAATACCTCCGCGCTTACTTTGGTAGAGGCTACCGGATTGCGCAGGTCGTGGCCTAGAATAGCGATAAACTGTTCGCGTAATTCAGCGGTTTTGCGTTCTTCCACCAGCTTTGCCTCGGTAATTTCCAGTTCCTCGAGCGCATTCAGGTGAAAGGCAATCAGATCGGAGAATAAAGTAAACATACCAATGATCTGTGGATTGTTTAATTGCGCGGGTTTGGGATCAATGGCGCATAGTGTACCGAAAAAACTGCCATCTTTCCGGAAAATAGGCATGGAAATGTAGCTTTGGAAACCATACATGGCCGGCGTATGGTGGCAATAATATACCGCGTCTTTCTCTACATGGTCAATAATCACAGGTTTCCGACTCTGTCGTATTTCATGGCAAATGGTGGTTTCTACTTTTAATTCATCGCCCGGCATAAGCCCGAAAGCAATATCATCGCGGGCACTGCAGGTAACCCATTTGTCTTCCGTTACCCGTGCGATGGCGGCAAAACCCATCCCTGTGGCGCGGCAGATCACGTCGAGTATGGTGGGCACTATCTTAATCCGATTGATAGCTTCAATGTCGGCCTGGATATTTACTTTGGTAGCTGGCAAGATTTATTTATATAATTATAAGGCATTAATCAGAACAGCAAATATAATAAACTAATTTCTGAAAAAATTCAAATTAAAAACACCCTTTTTTATAGTTATTGAAAAAAGTGGGTACTGTTTATAAAGGGCGCGAACTTTCCGCGGCAACAAACGTGCTAGTTCACGATTGCTTACGGTTTCAGCTATTTGGCATAAAATCCTGCCACAATCAGCGAATTTCTTTTTTTCAATTATTTTTTCAAGTTCAGGAACCGTATAAAATGTATGGTTAGAACTACCCCAAATTTAGTTGGCGGGTACATATGGAAACTTAAAAATGCCTTTCTTTAAGACAATCTTTATTTGAAACAAATAACCGTCTGGCTATAGCGAGTCATTTATACTTTACTTTTTTGTTTTCTATGTAATATGGTATGTCGAAAGCTATGCGCAATTGCCTGCCCTTTTTTCCATCAAACGCACTCAGGTCTATGGCTTCAATAACCGGGGCATTCATATAGTCGGCTATAGCTACATTATAGGCGGTCTGCCCTACTTTGGCTTTCGCGGCATAAGCGGTCCTTACTTCATCGTTTTCCAGTGCCTGTTTGGCGTACCGTGCGGCTTCACGGAATTTGTTGATCTGCTTCTTCTGCCCCTCGGAAAGTTCCTGCTTTCTTTTTTCGGGCATTGCCTGTACAATGGTTTTTCCGCCTAATTGCCGAAAAACAATGGTGTCGCCCAGTTTGCCTGCCAGCCCCTGCGTGATAATATTCTTTTTTACTTTCGCCATAAGCATTTACCTTTTAATTAAAGCTAAATCATTTTCCCTTTATTTTTTATAAAATTATCTTAAAAAAAGTTGGTGCGCTGGGTTACCTTTTTGTTTTTGATTGCTACTAAAAAACATAATATTAAAATGAACCACCCATGAAAGCGAATAAAAATACATCGGTAGCCCGCGAATTTATCGGGGAATTTTTTTCAGATTGCAGTGGCGCGATGATGGTTAAATCAAGAAAAAACCAAACGCTGGAAATATTGGTTTTCTATAACGATATTAACTCGCATTATCAGAAAGTTTTTCATTACCATAATTGGGAAATCAGCACGAAAATATACCGCACCAGCAATTGCTACGCGTTGCTGCATCCGGAAGAAAATAACCACAAACTGGCCCGTATGTTCTCCAATGGCACCATTCTGAAAGATTATGACCATGAGGTGGAAACTATACAGTCGGAAGCGCAGATTATGATAGAAAGCAACCATATTTACAGCTTCCATCGCCGTACGTATCACCATTTCTCCAATGTAAACTTAGTCCCTTCTAATTGTGCCTAGCTTTGTGATTCTCATTTCGGAGAGTTAAATGAATGTTGAATGGAATCACTTCAACATTCATCATTTAGTTGACTACTTCTTTAATATGGCGGCCAAAGCTGCGGGCGAATACTTTATCGATTTCATGGTTTTGTTATCGGCCCTGCGGTATACCAGAAAATGACCGTCGCTTTCCTCATAATAACAATCGGTATCGCGAGTTTCCCTGTAATATTTTATGGTGGCTTCTGCCTCTTCCACCGTTTTGCACGATTTGCTCATGTTAGAGCGCTGTACCTCATCGAACAGTTCTTTGAATTTTTCGCCCAATCCGAACTCTAAAATAGCTCCGGAAAGCACATATTGTAAATCGCACAGGGCATCGGCTACTTCCACCAGATCGCGGTCCTGTATGGCGGCTTCCAGTTCTTTCAGTTCTTCGGCCAGCAGGGCTACCCGCAACTGGCACCTGTTTTCGGCAGGAATAACCGGTTCTTTTTCAATAGGATGTTTAAAAGTTTGATGAAATTCAGCTACATCGTTCAAAGCGTTGGGTTCCTGCATATCAAGATTGAGTTTTAGGTATGGGTACTGTTACTATTTGGATGGGTAAAATTAAGGCAACCGATTATTTTTGTGAAGCGAATTCAGATTTTAATAGCAACCATCCACCCAGCCTGGTGGTATTTACTGTTTCTGTACGCTGTTGCGCTGTTTTTTGGAATAAGGCAAGGTGAAGTAAAATTTATTTCCAGTACCCCGTTTACTTTCTAACCAGATGGTACCCCGTTGTTGCTGAACAAAATTCTGTAGTACCGAAAGCTCCATGCCAGTTCCCACCTGGAATTGCTCTGGCAATTGAAAATAGCGATCGAATACTTTTTCAACCTGATCTTCTGGAATACATTCACCAAAATCTTCTACTGAGAACCGGATTTTATTATTTTTTTCCACAATATCCACAATCACTTTTTTTCCGGGACTGGAGTTTTGAATGGCATTGGTAAGCAGGCTACCCATTACCCAGGCAATTTTTTCGGCATCCGCGTCTACTTCGGGTAAACCTGTTTCGTGCGGATATTCCAGGATTACCTGCTTTTCTTCGGCCAGTATTTTTACAGTATGCAGGGCATACCGCACAATATCATCCGGATTAACGGGTTCAGTTTTTAGCTGAAGCTGCCCGGTTTTTGCCTGGGCCAGTTCCATCATTTGGTGGGTAATCCGCAACAGGTGTTCGCTTTCATCTTTGATGTACAGTACCAGTTCTTTCTGTTCGTTGTTCAGCTTACCAATGCGCTCATCTTCCAGCAATTGCAAACTCATTTTGATAGAAGAAATGGGGGTTTTCATTTCGTGTGAAATACCCGACATGAATGCGGTTTTTGCCTGGTCTATTTCTTTAATTCTGGTAACATTTTTTAAAATAATAACATGGCCGATCAGCTTTTGCCGGGCTTCACCCGCATCCCGCATGGTAATATCCATAATTTCTTTCTCATAGTAGCTTTCTTTCCCATCTTCGGTAATTTCTACCGGCTTGTATCGTACCGTTTCCCATTCGTTGAAACTGATCATGAGTTCCTGTATCAGCTCATGCATCAGCGGGTTGGCAGAGGCCACATCCGGCGCGTATTTATGTATCAGACTGTTTTCTTCCATACCCAGCAAATGCAGGGCTTTAGGATTGGCAAAAAGAACGACTTTGTTTTCATCGAGCCCGATGATGGCTTCCGACATTTTATTGATAATCGTTTCGGTACGCTTTTTCTCGAACAGCATCTGCGCCAGGTTGGTACTTTCATACTCTTTCAGCTTTTCTGCCATGGTATTGAACGAACGGGCCAGTGCGCCAAACTCATCGGTAGCGGTAACATCGATCCGGTGCTGGTAATTTTTCCTGGCAATTTGCTTCATGCTTTCATTTAACTTTTTAATAGGCCGGGCAATATAGTTGGGGAAAACCAACAGAAATAAAAGGGAAACCAACATGCTAATACTGCCTATTACCAGCATATAAACAATTACCCGATCGGCAGTAATCCGGGCTTTTTCATTTTTTTCCAGAACCGTATCCTGATTGAGCTCATAGATACTGGTAAGGTAACCATTGATATTTTTAATAAGCGGTAAGCCGGATTGGGCATAGGTTCGCAGGCTTAGCGGTGCATCAAACAGGGCAACAAGTTCTGAATACTGCTTTTGCAGCGAATTGGTAAGCTCTTTTTCTCCGGCTTCGGTCAAGTTGGCGCTTTGTGCTTCCAAAGCCTGCTCAAAGGCACTGAGCGACTCCCGGAAACCCTTCTGATTAACCGACAGGTTCGCGATGTTTTGCCGCGTAATCAGTTCTTCTTCCAGCATATTTTGCAGATCGCCCATGGATTTGAACATCCGCTGTACATAGCTTAGGGTGCGGTAATTATCTTTGATAATAGCCTGCGCATCCGTATCCAGTCTTTCCAGATAGTAAACGCCCAATCCGCCAATCAGGGTAATTACCACAAACAGAAAAGCGATACCAAGTGAAATTTTTGTTTTTACGCTCACGCTTACAGAATTTAATAACATTCAATCAAATGATGGTCAGTGGGCTACTAACTGATCGTTGTTGTTTATTTGTTACTTATTATTGTGCCGTCTTAGCAAATTCAAATATACGATACTGTACTTTTTCCAGTTTTTAAATTACCGGTTATTTTACGCCTACTTCAGCAGCCCATTTTTTGTACAGATTTTTAAGTTCCTCTACTTTATCCGGATACCGGGCACTTACATCATTCAATTCAACCGGATCATCGGCTATTTGGTACAATTCCCAGGTTTTATCTCCGTTTTTGGCATATACCGCTTTCCAGTCGCCCTGCCGTACTGCCCGGTGACCAAAATGCTCCCAGTACAAAGTCCGATTCTCGGGCAATGCATTTCCTTCAAACACAGGGGTCAGGCTGGTGCCCTGCATCGGTTTGATAGATTTTTCATGAAATGTGTCCGGATATCGGGCCTTAGCCAGTTCCACACAGGTGGGCATAATGTCAATAATATGGGCATACTGATTTTCGATGGCGCCCTGCCGGCGAATGCCTTTGGGCCAGTGGGCAATCAGTGGCGTGGCAATACCGCCCTGATGGGTCCATTTTTTATATTTTCGGTAAGGCGTATTCGAAGCATTGGCCCAGGGTTCTTCGTAGGCTACATACGAACCCTTTTTACCAATTTCCACTTTCGGATTATTCAGATTTCTGCCTTCAATATTCTCATCGCTGCCGCCATTATCCGATAAAAATAAGATCAGCGTATTATTCAGGGCTTTGTTTTCTTTCAGGGTATTGACCACCTGTCCTATGCCCTGATCGATCCGGTCTACCATGGCGGCGTACACAGTCATCCGCCGGGCCCAGTTTTCCTGATCCGTTACCTGTTCCCACGGAGCTACGGTTTCGGAACGGGGCGAAAGTGGATAGGTACTGTCGATAATGCCCAGTTCAAGCATTTTCTTATAACGCGCTTCCCTGATGGCGTCCCAGCCGGTATCGTAGCGGTGTTCGTATTTTTTAATATCTTCCCGCAAAGCATGCAAAGGCCAGTGCGGCGCCGTATAGGCCAGGTACAGAAAAAAAGGTGCTTTATTATCAGCCTTGAAATGCCGCTGAAGAAAGTCCACCGCATGATCGGAAATTGACTGTGTCATATAGAATCCTTCTTCGGGCGGAGTCCATCGGTCATCGTCCAGCACCATTTGCCGGATTATCGGCTGATTTTCAATAAGCTGAAAATAACTGCTGGCGCCGCTGATCAGCCCAAAATACCGGTCGAAACCCCGCTTTCGGGGCCAATGGGCTTTCTTTTCGCCCACATGCCACTTGCCCGACATGTAGGTAGCATAGCCGGCTTCTTTCAATACTTCGGCCAGGGTTACGCACTGCTCGTTCAAATACCCCTGGTAAGGACCAGGTTCGGGCGTGCTGTTGTAGCCACTTACCATGCCACCCATACCAGCTTCGTGCGGATACAGACCGGTTAATAAAGCTGCCCGGGTAGGGCAACACCGGGCCGCATTATAAAAATTTCTGAACCGGATGCCATTACCCGCCAGTTGGTCCAGGTTGGTGGTTTCAATTTCGCTGCCATAAGCCCCGATATCAGAATACCCCATATCGTCGGCTAAAATCACAATGATGTTGGGCCTGCTTTCGCGGGTTTGCTGTTGCGGCGAGGGGCTACAGCCTATACTGGGTACTATGATGAGCAGTGTAGTAAAAAACAGGAACGGGTAATCATTAAATGTTAAGAACCGGAATCCATGCATGAGTCAGGTTGTTTTATGATACATATTCAGGACTTTCGCTTCCTGTACCTTACTGAATATTATCCTGCGTATGGATAAAAAACTGAGGCACGTAGGAATCACAACAAATTTCAGCATCGCAAATTGAGTTAAAATATTGGTAAAAGTCTATTCCGGAAGAAAAATTTTCAAATTATTACCAATTTCAAAACCTTTTGTATGTAGCTGATTGTTTTTAAATAGATTAATTATAAATTGCGAGTCTAAATTTGCCAACATGAAGACATTAGATACCTTAAAAGCAGGAGAAAGCGGCATCATTAGAAGTGTGCGGAATTCGGAAATAACCCTGAAATTGTTGGAGATGGGATTATTGCCTGGAAAAACTATAAAACTCAGCTTTAAAGCTCCCCTAGGCGACCCAATTGCCATAGAATTATCTGATTACAGCCTTTCGTTGCGTCTGGAAGAAGCCAGGAATGTAGAACTAGCCTGAAATTACCGGATGCATGTTAGTTAAAAAACAAACGGGAAAGGCTTTGTTAAAAATCGCGCTGGTTGGCAATCCCAATTCAGGCAAAAGCTCTCTGTTTAACTTACTAACCGGCCTGAACCAAAAAGTGGGAAACTTTCCCGGCGTTACGGTAGACAAAAAAACCGGTACCTGCCAGCTTGACGTGCAAACACCGGTAGAGATCATAGATTTACCCGGCACCTATAGCATTTATCCAAGAACTGCCGACGAGCAGGTGGTTTTTGAAGTACTGAATAATCCCGGCAGCCGGGTGTTCCCCGATCTGGTGGTTGTGGTAGTAGACATGACCAATCTGGAGAGAAGTCTGCTGCTTTTTACGCAAATCAAAGACCTGGGCATTCCGGTAATACTGGCACTGAACATGACCGATGTGGCCAAACGGAAAGGCATTGGCGTAAATGTGCAGGTATTGCGACAGGCTTTTGGCAATACGCATGTGTTTACTATGAATGCTCGTACCGGCGAAGGTGTGGACACCTTAAAAAAACTGGTGCGCCAACCTGCTGAACCCGGTTTGATTCCGTTTTTCAATATCAGAGAAATTGTAGCCCCGGGCATTATTGATGAGTTGAAAGAAACTTTTGAAATTGATAATGATTACCGGGCTTACCAGATTCTTTTCCAGGCCGATCACTTTTCATTAATTTCAGATGAAAAAGCACGGTTTATTCAGCGCCTGAAAGAAAAATATGATTTTCAGGAAAAGGATATTCAGTTCAAAGAAACCACAGGCCGGTACCAGCAGATTCAGCAGGTGCTGAACAACGCGCTTACCAAAACCATACGACCGGCACATAAAACGTCGCTTACGCATAAACTAGACCGGATATTTACCCACAAAATATACGGCTACCTTACCTTTTTTGCCATTTTGTTTCTGATATTTCAGGCCATTTTCGCCTGGGCAACGGCGCCAATGGATATGATCGATTACATATTCTCGGAAATCAGCGCTTTTGTCAAAGACCATCTGCCCCAGGGAGTGCTCACCAACCTGCTGGCAGAAGGGATTATTCCCGGCATTGGCGGTATTGTCATTTTTATTCCACAGATTGCCATCCTGTTCGCCTTTATCGCCATTCTGGAAGAAACCGGGTACATGGCCCGTGTGGTGTTTCTGATGGACAAAATTATGCGCAAATTCGGCCTGAATGGCAGAAGTGTGGTACCACTGATTTCAGGAGTAGCCTGTGCCATTCCCGCCATTATGGCTACCCGGAATATAGAGAACTGGAAAGACCGGCTGATTACCATATTTGTAACACCGCTGATGAGCTGCTCGGCCCGCCTGCCGGTGTACATTATCCTGATTGCCCTGGTAGTACCCGACACACAGGTATTGGGCATTATTAGTTTACAGGGCATTGCCCTGATGGGCATGTACCTGCTGGGATTCCTGGCGGCTATTTTCTCGGCCCTGGTAATGAAAATCATTATCAAAGCCCGGGAAAGAAGTTTCCTGATTATGGAACTGCCTTCCTACAAAGTGCCCCGGTGGAAAAATGTAGGCATTATGGTATTGGAGAAATCTAAAACATTTGTATTTGAAGCGGGAAAAGTAATTCTGGCCATTTCTATTATTTTGTGGGTACTGTCGTCGTATGGTCCCGGAAACCAGATAGAACAGGCAGCGAACAGTATTCCGGTTCCTAAAATTCAAACGGAAGCGGCAGTCCATGCATATGAGAATAAGGTAGCCGCCAGTAAACTGGAAAGTTCATATGCCGGCATATTCGGTAAGTTTATTGAACCGGCCATCAAACCGCTGGGTTACGACTGGAAAATTGGCATCGCCCTGATTACTTCTTTTGCTGCCCGCGAAGTATTTGTAGGCACCATGGCAACCCTGTACAGTGTAGGCGCCGATTTTGATGACGAAAGCACTATCAAAAGCCGCATGAAAGCTGAAATTAATCCGGATACGGGCGGCCCCCGGTATACGCTGGCCGTAGCTTTCTCCCTGTTGGTATTTTATGCTTTTGCCATGCAGTGCATGAGTACGGTGGCGGTGGTGTACCGGGAAACCAAAGGCTGGAAATGGCCCATTATCCAGACTGTTTATATGACGGTACTGGCCTATGTAGCGGCTTTTATAGTTTTTAATCTGCTTTCCTGAACCTGAAACACGCTGAATCGTAAGAATAACCATGCAGGAATTAATTGTGATATTATTATTTGCAGGCGCTTTGTATTACATAGGTTTCATTTTTTACAGAAGCCTGAAAGCAGACAGCGGCAGCGGCTGCGCCAAAGGTTGCGGTGGTTGCCATGCCGTAGACTTCAGCAAAATTGAACAACAAATCAGGCAGAAAGAACAGCAGTTGGTGAAATAATCACTTCCCTCCTGTTTGCCTACGCCTTCACAGTGCCCAACCTGTTAGATGCCCTAAAATTATTATTAGATCGAACCGGGAAGCTACTCAAAAAGCCTATCAGGGCAAGCAGGTCATCGGGGAAGAACTGCATGTAGCTTCGTGAACCGAAATCAGTTGATTGAATTGCAAATCCGGCAGAAAAAGCAGCTTGTGAGTACTAATTCATAGCAGCAAATAACATGTGCAGACGCCTTATTATGATAAGCGGCTACTTCTGCCTTGTATAACCTGCCTGACAATGGTTACAATGATTAATGCATCTTGTGCCGTCCTAGCGGTTGTATCCCTTTCATTTCACGTTTCGGCTACTCGAGCAACTATTGCATTAGCTCTTTATCGCCAAGCTCACATATGCATGTTGTTAGGTTTTCGTGCGATTTAATCTGTCCGTTGTTTCACTCAATATTCAGTATTTGCGCTAGATGTTTCAACCAACCGTTAAATCGTTGGCACTTTAGACGAATTGTATCAAGACCAATCTCATCTAATATCAATACACCATATAATACCTTATTATAACCTTTAATTAGTCGGATTAGTCTTTTTGATGGCGCGGTGATTGAACTATCGTTAATATCTTCTGGATTTGGAAAATCTCGAATCTTAACTCATCAAAATTCGCGTCACCCGAATCAAATAAGGATTCAATTCTGATGATCGAGGAAAAAATTAATGCTTCAAACTCATGTAGTTGTATGTATGGGAACAAATTGTTAAATGATCTTCCTTGTGTAGCTTCTATATCTTCTCTAATAGCATTTTCTAAAAAGCTGAGGCGCTCATTTTTATTTGAGCAGCTTTTAGATTCGTCAAATTTTGGGAAACTGGATGGTAGTGCGTAATAATCAATTAAGGTTGTCACAACGGCATCTGTTTCATAAATAGTTTTTAAAATATCTTTTTTGACATGTTCGTATTTTAGAAAGACCGCCTTTAGAGTGTTTAATTTTGAAACAATCAATGTTATAAAATCCCTTCCTATTAAAAAAAGGAGTTAGAATTTTATTTACGAACTCCTTTTCGGTATCTCCCTCAACTATTATGATCAATCTACTCATATGGGTTGTCCCTTAATTACACTTTTGGTCCATAACTCACCTAGAGAATAATCTACCAACCATTCCTTTAGATTGGCTTGATCCAGACGACTAAAACTTGATTGATTATCAATTTTATCAACTGTGATTATATCGCTTGGCTCAAAATTATTTAATAAATTGACTGATTGTGTGGAGACAATTATTTGGCAATCCTTTTGTGAAGCTGACTTAATAAGACCAGCAAGTTTATTGATGGCAACAGGATGTAGCCCCAATTCAGGTTCATCGATGATTATAACTTTGGGTAGGTTGGGTTGTAATAATAAAGTGGCAAGGGCAATGAATCTTAGACTACCATCTGAAAGATGACTAGCATCAAAATATGTATCCGGATGTTTTACCTCACTCCACTCCAATTTAATTCTAGACTCATCGAGCCTATCAGGTTCTAAAGTGAAACGTTCAAAGAATGGAGCAATTGATTGAACGGTTTTTTCAATCCGCTTAAAGTTTTTGGGATATTTTTCCTGTAACAGATACAAGTACGCAGCTAAATTATCTCCATCTTCTTTCAATATTCTGTTATCAATAGTTTTAGTGGGAGTTCTTAGGGGAGCATTACTACTGGTATCATGAAAATGATAAATTTTGTAACTTTCTAGATGCTCTCGTAAATAGTGGTCTCTATATTGTTTTGAAGTTTTAATGTGACTCTCCTGAACATTCCGGTAACTAAATGCAGGATTTTTTGGTATTGGTTTATAAAGATTAGGATAATAAATACTTTCTTCTTCACTTATAAACATACCACCAGAATCGTTGGGCTGTAACACAAACTCATAGGCATTGTCCCCAAAGCCCAGATATCCTTTTATTTGTGCTGTTTGTTTGCGTCCATAGTACAGGAGACTGTCGGAACCGGTTTTTAAAGAATACTGTTGCAAACGCTGTTCATAAATATTATTGACCAGCTTGAAAAAGGAGATAAAATTGGATTTGCCCACCCCATATAAATAATTTTCTATTATTTATATGTTTTGTCGCAAATAAACAGCCAAACCCACCTCGTAGTAGCGTTTTTTCGCTTACATACGTACACCTACCAGGCGCAAGATGTCTTTGATGCCTCTCCAATAAACACATTGGCAGGTGTACCACCAGCAGCACTTTTTGGTGCTTTCCAGCTAGCTTTATTCAACGGTTGGGTTGCCGAAACTGTAAAGGCTTGTGATACACACCAGTGTCCTAATGTAGTTGGGGTAATCATTCCTGCCAACCAAAGTGCGCATCATGGTAATCCTGACTTTGATTATCTGGACAGGATTAAGGAAACAACGGCAGGCAACTGGGAAGCTTACT
>JBGTIS010000171.1:0-105926 GCA_041745535.1 Cyclobacteriaceae bacterium
CCTGTTCATTAGTATCATACCAATGCCAATTATTGTATTGATCAATATGAATAAGACTGAAATGATGGAGTTGTCATTCCATATGAATTTCGGCCCAAAAGAAGCTATGGCCATTGTAAGCACCCAACTCCATGTCCAATAGGCTAAATGCCTTACATTCTTTCTTGCGGTGGCTTCCCACTCATTTGATTTTGTTTTCATAAGTACAGTTAGTTTGACTTTATGTAAAGTTATATTGACACAAATATAGAAATAAAATCTCTTAAATGTCAAGCGTTATTTACATTAAGTCTATAAGACATGACAAAATTCCTGTGACAGAGCGTGAACGTTAATAAATTCATTACATAAATTTCTCCTTCCTATTTACAGACGGACAACCAAAGACAGCTATATGTAATAGTCAAAGACGCACCACAACAAATGATATAGCACATGCCGCTCAGCGGTTACTTAAAACTAATCCGCAAAACCGATATCTTAGTAGATAATGAAAGATTCCAGAGCACGTGTCATATCTGGGCCGTTGTTGGTAATAAATGAATCGAAGTGTGAAATCATAGTTAACTCCTCTGCCCAGGTGTGCAGCCAGCGTGGTCTCATTGTTTCAATAAGGTTCTTACAATTTAAAATGAATGTACAGGCTTGTTATAATTTTCAACAACAGCTATGCTCACACTTTTACAAAGAACATCAAACTGGAAATTCATTTTGCCGCTGTTTGTCTTATTCCGCGGGGTTTCATTTTATGTTTTTCCTACTTACCAGGCTAAAATGAACAAAGTTGCTGGTGTGGAGATACAACCCCTGGATACAAGATTTTCCTATATCCTAGCTGAGGTTACCAATGATTTTGAAAAGCTGGGAGCTAAAGGCAGAGATTTGTACAAATTGATTGTGGACCGCATCGATATGATTTACCCCATTATTTATGGAGTTTTTTTATTCTGATTTTAGCGTATTTGTTGAAGAAAATAGCTGCTCCTAAATTTATGCTGATCGCCTTGCTGCCTACCGTAGGCATGTTGTTTAATTACCGGGAGAATTTTAATATTCTAAATCTTTTAAACTCGTATCCAAATCTTGCACAACAGGGAGTGAACTGGGGAGAACAAATGACAAGGTTGAAACATGGATTTCTATTGCTTTCAATAGGACTCGCCCTTGTGCTCGCGTTAGTGTGGCTGATTAAGAAATTAATGAGTAGAAAAGGCAATCTGGCATAACGCGTTCGTACCCGTGCAAAAGTCTCTTTTTATTATTTCACCATGCTAAAATTTATGAGCTTGTTGTCTGCAATTTGAATCGTACATACTGGAAAGTTTCGTCAATATAAAGGCTTGCCCAGTAAATAGCTTCGGGCCATGCCCCGCACTTTCCAGATCTTAAGAAAGAATACTAAATTATGTAGCAAATGGGCGCGCCATCTGGAGTATAATGGTGCCGAAGCAGGTAGCACAACCGCCTTATGGAAAAAAAGTACTTTTTTTGTACCTTGGCCGGAGGAATGGAAATCTGCCCCGGCCTATGGCTGCTTTAAAACAGGCTCTCTGGAATTCCGGGATCATTTAGGGCCCTCTATGGTTTAGCAACATAATAATAGATAATAAAAGCGCATGAAAAAAAGAGAATTTCTTAAAAGTACGGCTGCATTGGCAACGGCCGCTTTTCTACCTGCCTCGGTATGGGCAATGGCAAAAGAAAAACGGTTAAGAACTGCCCACGTAGGTGTTTCGGGAATGGGAGGCGCGGACCTTGAAGCTATTTCCTCACATGAGCTGGTAGATGTAGTTGCCCTTTGCGATGTGGATGCCAATGCCCTGGCAGCAGCAAAAAAATTACATCCCAACGCAAAAACTTATACCGACTACCGAATACTCCTTAAAGAAATGGGGAATGATATTGACGCGGTAGTGGTTTCTACCCCCGACCATACCCATGCGCCGGTATCTATGATGGCCATGGACATGGGAAAATCGGTGTATTGTCAGAAACCGCTTACCCACCATGTGTCAGAAGCAAGGGCAATGCGCAAACTGGCTGCCGATAAAAGTGTAGTAACCCAAATGGGTATTCAGGTGCATTCTTTTTACGATTATAAATTAGCCACCTTACTGATTCAATCCGGGATTATTGGAAAAGTAAACACCGTTAGGGCATGGTCGCCAAAAAACTGGGGATACGACGGCCCGGCACCTGAGGGCTCAGACCCTGTTCCGGAAAATTTAGACTGGAACCTGTGGCTGGGCACTGCCGCGGAACGCCCTTACAAAGCCAATGTATACCATCCGGGTAATTGGAGAAAACTGCTGGATTATGGCTGTGGCACGCTGGGCGATATGGGGGTACATATTTTCGATACACCTTATAATGCCCTGGCATTAGACGTTCCCAAAACCATTACAAATAGTTGCAGAAAACCCACCGGCTTTGGATTTCCGGAACAAAACATGGTAACCTATGAATTTCCGGGTACCCAGTATACCACAGAAACTTTAAAATGGGTGTGGTATGATGGGGAGGGTGCCCCAAAAAAACACGAAGACTTACGACTCCCCAACCAAGATGAACTTCCGGAGCAGGGCGCTATGTTTATTGGCGCAAAAGGAAGACTCCTGTTGCCGCACTTTATGCAGCTTCCCAGGCTGATTGTGGATGGAAAATATGAAGAATTAGATGTGTCGAAAGCAGACGAATTAGGGGCACCCATACGCGATTACGAAAAAGAAGGGAAGAAACATTACCATCAGTTTGTGGATACCTGTTTGGGAAAAGATGAGTGCAGCGCACCGTTCTCTTATTCCGCAAGGCTTACAGAAACCATACTGTTAGGAGTGATTGCAGGCCGCTTCCCTAACAAAACTTTACATTGGGATAACAAGAGCGCTAAATTCCTGGAAGCTGAAGCCAATAACTTTTTAGACGCTCCGTACAGAAAGTTTTAAAAGGTTACCAATTAACCTTATACCGGGTAAAGCATGGTTTCTTTTCCACTGATGACAAGGAATTATGCCTTCCGGTTTATTGAAAACACAAATTTTGAAAAATCAACTAATTCTGTGAGAACCCTACAGCAACTTTTATTATCCCTGTTTTTGGTACTGGTCATACTATGGTGGTGAATCCGCATGATTTTGTATCGGATAGCCAGCTATTTAAGAAGATAAAAGTATTTTAAAATACTTTGTATACTCTGATCAGGGCTACGATTGTCATCATCAGCCAGATAGCATTTAGCACCCAACTGGCATAGGTTTTACATGATCAGAAAAGAACAACCAATCATATTCATCAACAGATATGCTATTGAAGGCTCCTTTTTTCCAGAATGCGCCGAAATAAAACATCACCCACAGGTTATCCATTTTCTGCAGGTATGCATCGCCGGAAATGCCTATGTGATGATTGATACGCTGGGAGAATCCATCATTTTGGAAGTATCGGGCGGAACCAGTACCAGGCCATATTTGAAAGGAGTTTTCACTTCCTCGTATACCTGCTCCATCACCTGTGCGGAAACCCGGATTTCATCCACCTGTGCAAAAGTTAAGGTGCTCAAAAAGGCGAACAGAATAATTAGCGAAATGGTATGTTTTTGTTTGGGAATACGGTTCTAACTATTTATAAAAACTATAATTTTTTAAAACTTGCATTTCAGCTATGGATGTTACCTGTAGCAAAAATATAAGAAAGAATCAGCTTAATAAATTTCAATTTAAATCGGACGATAATAAAATTATTAATAAATTATTGAAATTTTATAGCTAATTGTAGCCAATACCTAGACCGACAAAAATCATAAATGGAAGACCACATTCTCTTTCAAATCAGCCAGAAAATAAGAGATGAGCGCAAGCGTAAAGGAGTTACCGTGCAGGAACTGGCCAATGAAGCGGAAGTTAGCAAAGGATTGATCTCTCAGATAGAAAACAATCGGACTATTCCTTCCCTTCCTGTGCTTTTCAAAATCATCAAATCACTCAAGCTCGATTTGAATATATTCTTTAATGATATCGAGCAGTTCAACAACGAACCCGACGTTATTGTGAAGCGCAAGAGTGATTACCAGCCTTTTGAGAAAGAACCGGAAGAAGGTTTTATGTACCATCGTATCATGACCACACACATCAGAGACCAACCTGTAGATATCGTACTGCTGGAAGTGAAGAAAGGAGCCAGGCGTACCAGCCCTGTAAGAACAGATGCTTACGAATATAAGTATTTTCTGAAAGGCCGGATCGAATATATTATTGGCAGAAAAAAATATACGCTAAATGCCGGTGACTCCCTTTTTTTTGATGGCAGAATCGGACATAAACTCTCCAATGCCGGTGAGGAAGATGCCGTTGTGCTGGTTTTCTATTTCTTTTCCTGAAGATATTATTCGCTGGTGGCCCATCTGATCAAAGGAGCTTTTATTAGTTCTTTCCTGATATGCGGTGCATAGGGCGACCAAAATTAAATTTCTTCCCATAGCTAATTTTTAAGGCAACCGCGCTTTATATTGTATGTTTATACTAAACATAAGATATATATACTAAACAAAAGGTAATTTTTATTACCTTTGCTACACAAAACATGATAGGTGCCCCCTGGGTTTCCCGCACAGAAAGATTTTTAAAACGATCTAAACCGGAACAACTATGACCAACCAAAAAAAAGATATGTTCAGCGTAAACAATAAAGAATATAAACTGCCTGCCCAACCCGTGGTGGTCATTTGTTTCGATGGCTGTGGCGATGAATACCTCGACACAAGCCTTGCCTTAGATAAAATGCCGCACCTGAAGCAAATGGCCATGCGAGGATACCGGGGTATGGTGCGCGGCGCTTTACCCTCGTTTACCAATGTAAATAATTCTTCCATCGTTACCGGGGTATCTCCTGCTGTACATGGTATTTGTGGCAACTTTTTTTACGACCGCGAAAACGATGAGGAAGTAATGATGAATTCTTCCAAATATTTAAGAACACCCACCATTTTGGCGGCAGCTGCCCAGGCAGGCCGGAAAGTTGCCGTGGTTACTGCCAAAGATAAATTGCGTGATATTTTATCGTACCAGTTAAAAGGTATTGCGTTTTCTGCTGAAAAAGCCGGTGAAGCCAAAGAAGAAACGCATGGCATCGCCAACATTAGTAAAGTACTGGGTTTGGAAACGCCCGCTGTATACAGTGCCGAGGCCAGTATTTTTGTGCTCAGGGCCGGGGTTGCTTTGCTGTTTCAGAAAAAGGCCGACTTCCTGTACCTTTCACTTACCGATTACATGCAGCATAAATACGCGCCGGAAGCGCCCGAATCGCTGGAGTTTTATCATGCCATTGATCGGGAAATCGGTTACCTGATGGAAAGCGGGGCCATTATTGGCATTACGGCCGACCATGGCATGAACGCCAAACAAAATCCTGATGGAAGTCCGAAAGTACTGTATGTGGAAAGCATGTTACAGCAGCGGTTTGGCGCGGGTTTCCGGGTTATTTGTCCTATTACCGATCCTTATGTAAAGCACCATGGCGCTTTGGGTTCTTATGTAGTGGTGTATGTGCCGGAAGGAACTGACCAGCATGCTGTAAAAAATTGGTTATTGCAGCAGCCGGGCATTACCGAAGTACATGGCCACGATACCGCCTTGCATTTGCTGGAACAACCTGCCGACCGTACCGGCGATCTGATCGTACTATCGGGCAGAAATACGGTAGTAGGTAAAACCCCGGCCGATCACGATTTATCCGCGCTGGATTCCGGATTACGGTCGCACGGTGGCCGGTATGAGGAAATGGTACCTATGGTAATTTCTCATCCTTTGAATGCGCTGTACAAAATGAAAGCAGCCGGAGATCCCAGAAATTTTGATGTATTCGAGTTTTGTATGAATGGCACTCATAACTGAACAACTTTTATTATGAAAAATTCCCTTCATTCAAATGTTGATGACCCTAAAATCGCGAATAGTTTTATGGAACTTCATAGCTATATAGCCGGCGAAAAAATCAAATCCGGTTCAGTGTTAGAGGTATTTAATCCATATGACAACTCGCTCACAGGCACCGTTACCCAGGCCACTTTGGCACATACACAAAAAGCCATTGCTGTCGGGTTCAAAGGTGGCGTTCCTTTGAACCGCTACGAACGATCGCGGATCCTGGAAAAAGCTAAAAACCAGTTGATAGAACAGAAAGAAACCTTCGCCCGGCTGATCTGTGCCGAATCCGGGCTTTGTATGGCCGAAACGCGGTATGAGGTAGGCCGTGCCATTGATGTATTGACTTTTGCCGCCATAGAAGCCCTTCAGGATGATAGCAGTATTTATTCCTGCGATATTTCGCCGCAGGGCAAAGCCCGTAAAATTTATACCATGCGCGAACCACTGGACCTGGCCGTGGCCATTACGCCCTTTAATCACCCCCTGAATCAGGTGGTGCACAAGGTGGCTCCGGCCATTGCCGCTGGTACTCCCCTGATTTTAAAACCTTCGGAAAAGACCCCGCTGACAGCGATTAGGTTTACCGAGCTTTTGTATGAAGCCGGTTTGCCGCCTTATATGCTCAGCGTACTGGTGGGTCCTACCGAAGAAGTAGCCATTCCGCTGGTAAAAGATAAAAACGTGCAACTGGTATCGTTTACGGGTAGTGTGGCGGTGGGTAAATCTATTGCCCAAACGGCAGGATACAAAAAGCTGGTACTCGAACTGGGTGGTAACGCAGCTCTGATAATTCTGGAAGATGCCGATATGGACCTGGCCATTAAACTGGCGACAGAAGGGTCTTTCCGTAATTCGGGCCAGCGCTGTACGGCCGTAAAAAGGGTACTGGTACAGGAAAGTATACTGCAATCTTTCACCGAACGATTTGTGGAGGCCGCCAAGGCATATACCTATGGCGATCCCTTTGATCCGGCCACCAAAGTAGGAACCGTGATTGACGAACCGGCCGCTGTGTATCTGGAAGAGGTAGTACAGAAAGCTGTAGACCAGGGGGCCAAAGTGCTGTTGGGTGGTGAAAGAAAAGGCGCTTTACTTGCACCTACCGTAATTGCTGAGGTACCCCGCGATGCCCAGATGATTACCTTTGAATCATTTGGTCCATTGGCGCCCATCATGAAATTTAAAGATCTGGACGATGCCATAGCCCTTACCAATTCCACGGCTTATGGCCTGGCTTCCGGCGTGGTTACCCGTAACCTGGAACATGCCATCAAAGCCATTAAATCGCTGAAAGTGGGTACGGTAAACATCAATGAAGTACCAGGTTATCGCATTGAAAAGTCTCCTTTCGGTGGCATTAAAGATTCCGGTTTGGGTGTAAAGGAAGGTGTAATTGAGGCCATCAAGTGTTTTAGCTATGTGAAAACCTACTCGCTGCCCTGGTAATCGCAGGATAATTTTTACCTAAAAAACGGAGCAGGGTAGGTGTAAAATTTCTGTTAGCATGTTCCCGTTTCATTTGGTGTTTGCGTATCATTTTGTATTTGCGTAAACGGGTGAGAATCACATTTTTTCAATAGGTTTGTGCCAATTAACTTTAAGCGAAAAGAATTGTGCCAATTAGTAAGACGAAACCAAACCAGTTGATTAGATTTGACTCCAGAAAGAACCCAATAGACCTGTAAAATTGCTATGGCAAACAAAAGTTTCGATCTGATTGTAGTGGGAGGTGGTGTTTTAGGTGTGTTCCATGCCTACCATGCATTAAAAAAAGGACTCAAAGTACTGCTTACAGAAAAAGATATCAGGCCACAGTCGGCTACCGTACGGAATTTTGGCCAGGTGGTACCTTCGGGTATGGCCGGCCGATGGTTTCATTATGGCGTGCGGACTCTGGAAGTTTACCAGGAAATTCATCAGGAATTTGATATTACCCTGCGAAAAAACGGAAGCATTTACCTGGCTTCTGACCCCGATGAACAGCAGTTGCTGCACGAAGCCAAACAAATTTTTGATACCCGAGGATATGCCTGCGAATTATGGTCGGGGCAGCAATGCCTGCAGCGATGGCCTGTATTAAAACCTTCCTATATCGTAGAAGGCTTGTATTTTCCTGATGAAGTTAGTGTTGATCCCGATATGATGATCCATCGGGTAATTGCTTTTATGCAGGAAAAATTTCCTGATTTTGTGTATAAAAGTACCTGCGCGGCCCTGCACGTCGAAACCGGAAGTAATAAAGCCAGCCTTACTACTTCTCATGGACATACTTATGCCGCAAAGAAAATCATTGTTTGCAACGGATCTGAATTCCGTATTCTGTTTCCCGATTTATTCAACGACAGCAATCTGATTGTAAGCAAACTGCAAATGATGCGCACCGTGCCCATGCCTGCGATCTCCTTACCGGGCAACATCCTGACGGGATTGTCTATCAGAAGGTATGAGTCTTTTGTAGAATGCCCTTCTTTTACTTCATTGGAAACGCCCGCCCATTATGCCGAACTTAAAAAGTGGGGCATACACATTCTGTTTAAGCAGGCCGTAGATGGCAGCATTATTATTGGCGATTCGCATGAATATGAGCCGGCAGGTAGTTGGGAAAACCTGGGTTTTCATGTGCAACAACATATTAATCAACTGGTGCTGGAAGAGGCTCAAAGAATTGTGAATTTTGATATCGGCAATATCAGCACCTCCTGGGCAGGTTATTACAGCCAGCATCCCAGGGAGATTTTTACACGCAATTTTGATAACACCATATACATTTTTACCGGCATAGGTGGCAAAGGCATGACTTCCAGCGCGGGTTTCGCTGAAGAAAATATTAATGCCCTATTTGGCTGATCCGCCTTCAGTCTTCTGGTAAAATAGCTATAATCCGGAGGGGGGCACCGCTTCCCCCTTTTATTTTCATGGGTAGGGCAACCAAAACGAAATCCCGCAGGGGCAACTGGTCCATGTGGGCCACGTTCTCAAAAGCCGGAATATTTTCTTTGAGAAGTGTCTGGTGCGTTTCAAAAAGCCGCGACTGCCCATAATCAATGCTGGGTGTGTCAAGACCTATGGCTTTGATAGCCCGATTGCTTATAAGCCATTGGGCGGCCTCAGGATGCAGGCCGGGGAAGTGCAATTGGGCAACGCCTTCCGCTCCCCGCTGGTCAGTTCCCATATACCGGATGCGGTTTGGCCAGTAGCGCCCATAGCCTGTTCGGAGTAATACGATGGTACCCTCCGGAATCTGCCCGTGCTCTGCCTCCCACTGTTCAAAGTCTGCTACCGACACCTGATAATCAGGCGCATTGCCTGCGGCTTCGCTTACGTCGATCACCACACCCGGGCCGATCAGGTTTTCCAGCGGAATCGCATCCACTGTTTGGCGCCCTTCGGCAAAATGGATGGGCGCATCCAGATGTGTACCGCCATGTTCTGCCGCACAAAAGGTATTGGCGGTGTAGTAATAACCTTTTTCAGTGTACCCCTCAGCGGCCTTATCAAGCATAAATCCTTCCTCAGTAGGCCAGTAAATGGTGCTGCTGTCGTAAGCGTAGGTCAGGTCAATGAACTTACCTGAGCGCAGAGAAGAAATGTACCGGGAACTTTCAGTAGTGCGTTCCTGCTGCCGCGATTGGGTACACATGCCAAACAGGATAAGGAGAAGTGGTAAGCATTTTGTTTTCATGGCTGCTCGTAGTTGAGAAAATAAAACCTTCTTTTAAAAAGAAAAAAATATATAAAAGGAGTGTGATTTTCTACTATTCATTAAGGCACTGCTCTACGTTTTTTTATGCTATTTTATTGTTTAGTAAGCCTTTGAAACCAAAACAGCGTTTTATGAGGAGTAGTGATCTTGTTGGGCTTTCACAAACGCCCGTAGCGCATTATTGATCCGGCTTTGATAACCTTTGCCTTTTTCCCTGAAAAAATCTAATATATCTTTATCCAGCCGAATTGTAATGCGTTCTTTTTCTTCATCGTCAGTCTCCTGGCCGTAGTTTTGCCAGAGAGCTTCTTTGAACCATTCGGCATTCAGCCGAGAAGCCGCATCAGAGTCTTCATCAATAGCCTTTTCAATGTCTTCATCCGTCAGGGCATCCACTTTGTCCCAGTCGGTTTTACTTTTCAGATGTTTAAGGTCCTGCGAACTATACCTTCCACAAAATCAATGTTATGCTTAGCAATGTTGGTTTTATTCTTGTTTTCATACCATTCAAATTCCATGTACTATTATATGCACAACGTATGTACATATACAAAGTTTTTTTCTAAATTTTTAGTTTCTTAAGAAGTTCTATATTAAAAATTTTTATATTTCTCTGGGATTACGCATCAACTATTTTGATCTTTTTGGATTTATTCCAGGAACCGGGTGTTTATATAAGGGGTGTCACAATAAATGTGTTAAGTCATCTTTTTTGGATGATTTGTTTAATTCTAGTTTCTTTTTAATAATTGATTTAATATAAAAATTATGAAAACTACAAGTTCAAAAGATGGTAATTATGAAATACCGAGGGAGCAGAAATATTATTTATCCACAAATGGTAAAATTGATAAGAGTTTTAAAGGTAATAAAAGTCAATGCGATCGACAAGCGAAAAGCTATAGGGATAAAGGAGATAATGTTGAATATATTCATGAAGAAGAAGCTTAAATACTTATGAGTATACCAAAGAAAAATTCATAATGTATAAGCTTGACTTTAGCATTTTGCAAAGTGTTATTTGAAACTGAAGATAACCCTATTCAGGTTACTGAAGTACATTATTTTGGTAGGATATATCCTCCCTATTTAATTTTTAACCTCATGTCTGAAAAGTGATGTTTAAAATTAATATACATCAAGCGACAGGTAGACAATCCGCAAGACAATAAATTATAATACATTGGTTTTCAGAACATTAAGATTTTATTTAAAGTAGACATTATTATCTTTCAAAGCTTAATAATTTTGCAAAGTTAAAAGAGAACAAGAACTCTCAGGAATGTGTAAATTTGGATTGGCTAAAATTCAAATTTATGATAACGATTCCTAAAGAGTTCCGCAAGCAAATATCATCATTTGCCCCTTTGTTTACCAGAAAAGTTTTTAAACATGTCAAAATTTTGCTTATGGGTTCAATATTAGTAGTTGGAAGACGAACTGTATGCAGTGCGCTACGAGCTATGGGATTAGAGCAAAAGAAACGGTTTCACAAGTATCACCGAGTATTAAGTCAGGCCAAATGGTCAGTTTTTCAAGCAGGTCGTATTCTTTTGGAATTACTGATAAATAACTTTGTGTCAGATTCTGAATCTCTAGTATTTGGTATTGATGAAAGAGCGACGATGGGGCCACCGCGCGGTAGAAAAATAAATGCTCGTGGTGTCTATAGAGATGCTGTTGGTTCCAGCCATAGCTATTTTGTCAAGTGCAGCGACCGACGCCCGGTGGTTTACGCTGGATGGGTCTGATGTTGCCGACTCCAGTCAGTTGGACCAAACGTATATGGGCACTACCTTTTTTAACTGTACTTGCACCTTCTGAGCGTTATTATCGGCAAAGGAATAAAAAGCAAAAAAAACTTACCGACTGGGCTAGACAGATGCTATTACAACTAAAGCGCTGGTTACCAGATCGCCAAGTTATTATCGTCGCTGATAGCTCTTACGCTTGCTATACATTACTAGACGCTGTACGTGCCTGTGTTTGTATGATTACACCTTTGCGATTAGATTAGATGCCAGATTATTTGATGTTCCTCCTCTACAGCCTGATGGTAAAAGAGGACCCAAGCCTAAGATTGGAAAGCGGCAGCCAACCCTTAAGCAAAGACTTGAGCAGGATGCTACCCAATGGCAAACTATAATCATACCGCAATGGTATGGACAAAGCAATAAAACAATGCGAATAGCTACGGGAAATGCCCTGTGGTACAAGAGCAATGACCCCTTTGGTACCTTTACGTTGGGTGCTAGTTAAAGATCCTACCGGGCAATTAGCCCCTCATGCTTTGTTATGTACTGATTTAGAAAAAGATGCTCAAAACATTATTAATTACTTTATTCGTCGCTGGACTATAGAAGTAACTTTTGAAGAAACCAGAAGACATTTAGGACCGGGTCGGGCGGTGGAATCTCAGAGGCAATGGAGTGACTTAGCTATTGCCAGGACTACTCCTGTGCTAATGGGACTGTTTAGTCTTGTCAACTTATGGGCAGATAAACTACAAAAACAACAAGGAATTGAAGCCCAATGTAGTGCGTGGTATTTAAAAAAGCACCCTACTTTCTCAGATGCCATTGCTTTAGTAAGACAGCGGATTTGGAGCAAACAGAAATTTTTAACCTCGAGCTCTCAGACAGAGGTTAATAATTTAATAGTAATACCCAGTTCATTGACCAGTTTTTGAAGTTCTTTTTTAAAAAGCCGATTGCTTGAACCATTTGACCCTCCGCCATCACAGAGGATCAATATAGGGTTTTCTTTGCTGTAACGATGCTGTACATTATGAAGCCACCAAGCTTTCAGGCAATCAGTGGCAAACTCGGCAGTATCTGCCGATATGCCTAAGTGTAAGTGCCCTTCCTGGCGTCGCGGGTCATAAATGCCATGAGGCACTAAGGGTCCTTTCGCAAAACTGTTATAATCGTGATCATAGCTTACTTGGGCTGCTTGCCCATAGGTGCTGCCTAGACGATAAAAATTGCCCAGATACTCTTTTTTCTTTACATCCATACTCAACACAGCATAACCTTTTGCCACATATTGTTTTTGAAGGCTTTCTATTTTCTCAAATTGCTCATTACGATTGGCTACTGTTTTCATGGTTTGCGGTTTGGCTATCTTTCGCTTTCCCAACAACCTTTTGATGATCTTTTTACCTACCTTATAACCCATCTCTAGTAGTTTAGCTCCTATCTCTGGCATATTCAAATATGTCCAACGCTGCTCATTTTGGGGTTCTCCGCCTGTGTAAGTATCCAGAATACGCGAGAAACTTGCCTCCAGACTTGGACCATATCTTTCTTCTGCTTTCTTACGACCTCCCCCTACTTGCCTTATCCTTGCTTTTGGGCAGGAAGCCTTTTTTTATCTCCTCTATTCCACGCGCTACCGTTTTTTCGCTTATCCCAAACAAGCTTGACACATAGCTTATACCGCCATGTCCTAATTTTATGGCTTCTATGGCCGCATAATGGCGTTGTGTTTTCTCATCCATCTGGCTATACACATATAGCATATCTTCTATAACTTTACTATAGCTTTGCGTTTTTAATCCCTTTTTTTCTCTTTGAAGATAAAACTGAAATTTATAAATCAGACACTTATTTTTAACTTGTCACTTAGTGCACGGCAGTGGATGCCCTGCGTTTGAATAGTTGTCTGTACAATCGTTAACTCTAAGGCGCAGGGCTTCCAGCTCTGATGCCCATCAATGGATGATAGGACTCTGTCCGATTCATAACTGATAAAGCTATTTGGGAAAGACAATATTAATAAATTTCATAAGCTGCTCCACTAACGGACGGATTCTTGGCTTTCATGTTTAGCAAAGGGCAGTGGATGCTATAAATGTCAAAATATTGTTATTTTGTTGTCTGTTGCCTCAGCGTTGAAACCTTATTGCGCGAAGTCCTTTAGGATAAGATCAAGTTGGGCAAGGGGCTGCCTGAATCTTTTTTTGTTTTCTGCCACGATAGCTGCCATACAAGACGCCAAAGTGATTAAAAAACACACGATTGCCGCTATTGGATAGGCGTTAACACCTCCTGGCAGATAAATTCTGAAAAAAATCCAGATCAGAATAGCGGAGCTGAGTGGGATCAGGATCAGTTCATACTTTCTTTTGAACCTGTAAAAACTTGCCAGTAGCGCATGCTGTTGGCTTACATATTCGTAAATGGGTAATCCCGCGGTGTGCTCGTTATCTACTTTTAGTATTGCCATGCGCTTGAATTTGTTCAGAAGCATTACAGTGAATGGCACATAAAGCAGCGTACAGAAAATGCTTATGAGCGACACGGGGGTATCTGCCCAATATTTAACCATCACATGCGACAGTAAGGCATACACAATAATCTGGAGCGTAAACGATGCCCAAAAATATTTCATACTAATGTGCTGCTGCTGTTTGGCCCTTTGTTTAATAATTTTCCGCAACGATTCTTCGTTAAAGGAATCGGTGCCGGAAGTTACTGCCTTGTTTTGGGACCAGCTTTTTTTGAATTCTTCAATGTTTTCCATCTTCGGTTATATTTGTTTTTTTCCTTATTTGTGCTTCAATATCTTTTTTAATTCTTACCAGTCGTACACTGATGTTGGATTTAGAAAGCCCGGTAACATCAGCGATCTCTTCGTAACTCATGTCTTCCAGGTATAAAAGAATAATGCTTTTATTAACAGCGGATAACCCTTCTATTGCTTTGTAGAGCATCGCTGTATTTTCATGCTGGTTATCCGCGTTAACAGATATCAGGTGATGTTCGGGGATGATCGCTTCATTTTTGTTTCTTTTGCTTTTTCTCAGATAAGTGAGTGCCGTATTCAGGCATACCCGGTACATCCAGGTAGAAAATTTGGCATTTGCTTTAAAGTTTGGAAACGATCTCCATAACTGGTACATCATTTCCTGCAACACATCTTCACGCTCATCAGAGCCTGTAAAGTAAATTTCGCGTACCTTACGCGCGATGCCAATGTTTTGGTTAACCTGCTGAATAAATTTATGATCTAATGGCGCTTCCATCTTATGAGCTTTTCATTTAATCCAATACATTAGTCTTAGTTGAATAAAAAAAACTACACTTCGCTTCATTTTTTTTATAGGAAGAAGTTTTTGTATAAGCAGATTTAGTTGACCAACCTGCCCATTACCCATAATTTAGCAGAAGTTCACAAGCAGACCTATCTAATAACCGCTCCCGAGAATTTCAATGGCTACCCAAATCTTATCCATATTACAAATGGTTGGACCAGTATAGTTTTGTATGCCACTGAAAAAATATGTCATTCGGCAAAAATACAGGTCATACGTTCCTCAAGTTTTTCTTTTATTTATTTCGAGCGCGGCAATTATTACACAATGTTTGGCAATGCACCTTCAATAGCGTATTTTTGCGCTTTATTCAAAAACACGCGGCCAGCGAAGTGCTGATTAGTAAGTATTTTCAGTTCGTATGGCTTGTTAAAAACAATTAAACTCATAATTAATCAGAAAACTTAATGGCAAATATCGGAAAAGTAGTTCAGGTGATTGGCCCGGTGGTAGACGTAAGCTTTGCAAGTGAGAGCGCCAAATTACCCAATATTCTGGATGCGCTTACTATCGAAAAAGCGGATGGCTCTAAATTGGTGCTGGAATGCCAGCAGCATTTGGGCGAAGACCGTGTACGGACCATCGCCATGGAAAGTACAGAAGGCCTGGTAAGGGGAACCGACGTAATTGACACCGGCAAACCTATCGCTATGCCCACTGGCGAAGGCATAAAAGGGCGACTTTTTAATGTAATTGGTGAAGCCATCGATGGGTTAAAACAACCTGTAAGTGAGGGTGACCGTCCTATTCACAGTGCACCTCCCCGATATGAAGACCTTTCTACTTCTACCGAAGTGCTTTTTACCGGTATCAAAGTAATCGACTTGCTGGAACCTTACTCAAAAGGTGGTAAAATTGGTTTATTTGGTGGTGCTGGGGTAGGAAAAACCGTACTGATCCAGGAACTGATTAACAATATTGCCAAAGCTTATTCTGGTGTTTCGGTGTTTGCCGGTGTCGGCGAACGTACCCGCGAAGGAAATGACCTGATGCGGGAAATGATTGAATCGGGCATCATTAATTATGGTGAGGAATTCATGAAGTCGATGGAAAAAGGCGGTTGGGATCTGTCTAAGGTAAATCTGAAAGAATTAGAAAGCTCTAAAGCTACTTTCGTTTTCGGGCAGATGAACGAGCCTCCCGGTGCCCGTGCTCGCGTAGCCCTTTCAGGATTAACCCTGGCTGAGTATTTCCGCGATGGCGACGGAACCGGAAAAGCACGTGACATTCTGTTCTTTATCGATAACATTTTCCGTTTTACCCAGGCAGGTTCAGAAGTATCAGCCCTGTTAGGCCGGATGCCTTCCGCGGTGGGATATCAGCCCACATTAGCTACCGAAATGGGAGCCATGCAGGAACGTATTACTTCTACCAAAAAAGGATCTATCACCTCAGTACAGGCCGTATATGTTCCTGCTGATGACTTGACAGACCCTGCTCCGGCTACAACTTTCGCCCACCTGGATGCTACTACGGTACTTTCCCGTAAAATTTCAGAATTAGGTATTTATCCGGCTGTTGACCCGCTGGATTCTACTTCCCGTATCCTGAGTGCCGAAGTACTGGGCAACGAACATTACGACTGTGCGCAGCGGGTTAAAGAAATTCTGCAACGCTATAAAGAACTTCAGGATATTATCGCTATTCTGGGTATGGACGAACTGTCTGACGAAGACAAGCAGGTAGTATACCGCGCCAGAAGGGTACAGCGTTTCCTGTCGCAGCCTTTCTTTGTGGCCGAGCAGTTCACCGGTATTCCCGGCGTTCTGGTAGATATCAAAGATACGATTAAAGGCTTCAACATGATTATGGATGGTGAGTTAGATCACTTACCTGAAATGGCATTCAACCTGGTAGGATCTATCGAGCAGGCCATTGAAAAAGGCGAGAAAATGGTAGCGGAAGCCAATCAGTAAATAAATAAAGGATGAGGTTCAACATAGTATGCTGAGCTTTATACTTTTAAAAATATCATAAAATATGTTTTTAGAAATTATTACTCCCGATCGCCATGTATTTGAAGGAGAGGTTGAATCAGCAACTTTTCCGGGCAGCAGTGGTTCATTCCAGGTACTCAGAAACCATGCTCCGCTGATCAGTTCGCTGGCTAAAGGCGAAATTGTGTATCAAACCGCTTCCGGTAAAAGTTCGCTGGTGGTAGATGGCGGCGTGGTAGAGGTACTGGATAACAGAATTACCGTACTGGCAGAAAAAGTGGTAGAAGACTAACCAATCGTTTGAAAATATAAGCTGAAGCAAACTCTGAAAAGGGTTTGCTTTTTTTATTTCAGAAAGGTAGGATACATCGTCCTGTTAATAAAATGCATCCTTAAAATGTTTAATGTTTACAGAAGATGTCATTTCAACCGCAATCACGTCAAAGCGAATATTGTGTGGCCAGTTAATTTGATGGATGTAATGATCGGCAGCTTCAATAATTAGGGTAGCCTTTTTGGCATCTACCGCTTCTTCAGGGAAACCATAATGGTTACGGCTTCTGGCTTTTACTTCTACAAAAACCAAACAATTGTCTTTTTGAACAATCAAGTCAACTTCCGCCTTTTTGTAACGATAGTTTTTCTCTATAATAGTATAATGCCGCGCTTCCAGGTACAGGGCAGCCAGATTTTCACCCCGCTCACCCGTAGTTTTTTTATCCATAAATCCTATTTTTCGTACAACAACTGAACCGGAAAAGCACCGTTTACCATTATTAAACCCGCAAACATTTTAATAATTTTCCGGAAAGGTAAATCATGCATACCATACGTAACCATCAGGTAGAGTTTCAGCAGTTGGGGCTTATAAACTATAAAAAAGCCTGGGATTATCAGGAAAACCTGCTGAAGACTATAGTGGATCAGAAAATCAGTAACCGAAAAAATCCTGATCACCAGAAACCTACCGCTAATTTTCTTTTGTTTTGCCAGCATCCGCATGTGTTTACTTTAGGAAAAAGCGGAAAAGCGGAAAATTTACTGCTTAATGAAACAGGACTTCAGGCAAAAAAAGCTTCTTTTTATAAAATCAACCGTGGTGGCGATGTAACCTACCATGGCCCAGGCCAAATTGTAGGCTATCCTATTTTAGATCTGGATAACTTTTTTACCGACATCCATAAATATTTAAGAACACTGGAAGAAGCCGTAATTATGACTTTGGGTGCCTATGGTGTGGCAAGTGGACGCATTGATGGCCTAACCGGTGTGTGGATTGATCATGAAAAACAGGAAAATCCTCGAAAAATTTGCGCTATTGGGGTAAAAGCCAGTCGATGGGTAACCATGCACGGCTTTGCCTTTAATGTGAGTACCGACCTGAATTATTTTAATTATATTATTCCCTGCGGTATTCGCGATAAAGCCGTAACTTCTCTGGAAAAAGAATTAGGTTATACACCTGATATCGACAAGGTAGAACAAAAATTAAAAGATGCTCTGGTAAAGCTATTTGATATGCGACTTACTACTTCTGCCCCGACCCTATAAAGCAAATTAGCTTGGAATTCTTATAACAAGTTTTCGCTTTCACCATCTATCACATCGAGTAAATCTTTTATTTCCTCTACCTTATCCTGATCGCCCAGTTTTTCAAAAGTGATCACCAGGTTACGCAAAACCCTACGGATGATGTCGACGTTTTCGCAAGGCTGGTAAAAAGTATCGGAAGGTATTAGCCTGAGCTGTGAAATATAGTTATCGATATCGGATCTGGAAAAGATTAACCCGCGGTTAAAAACATTAATATAAAACTGGTTGGTATCTGATTTATAAGTCAAAATAAACAAATTGGGCAAATTAACCCCATATACCGGCAGCTTAAGCCGCTGAGCTACCAGCATATAAATTACACAAAGAGAAATTGGATTGCCTTTTTTACTATCTAATACTACATTAATCATGGAGTTTCCAGGTGAATGAAAGTTTTTCGCATTGGCACCAAACTTCAGCTTACTGAAAAATACGCTGTTCAGAATTTTAATCTGATCAAGTGGATGGGCATCGCTTTTAAATTCCAGCCAGGCCTCATAATATATTTGTTCCAGCATTTTTTTAATGTCAGAAAAGGCCAAATCCGGATACTGATAGGTGGCAACCAGCCACATGCCTTCCAGTAAATCTTGCTGGTCGGTATTATACCATTCTACCAGCCTGTTTCCTAATAAATCAAATTGTAAAGTATGGATAATTTCCTCTATGCGTCTTTGTACCAGAGGATTGAAATTAGATTCCCATTCTTTTTCCAGGTAGGGAATTACCAAATCGCCAAAAGAAATAATTTTCCCTTCAACCTGCTCCAGCACTTCAGGATCTTCGTCATCCAGCAAAGTTAATAATGCTTTAATTTCTCTATCGTTCATATATTTACCTTTACCCTTGAAAATTATAACTGAAAGTTTACCAGGAAATAAAAAGATAAGACCTGATTATTGATTAACGAAAGAAACAGCCAATGAAATTGTTGTACTACCTTTTAATGTAAAATAAAAGATTTCAGCACAAAATAAAATATTATGTTTAAATTTATTATTTAAATAATAATATTATTCTTCATCCTCAATTTTATCCTTCCCGCCAAATAAAGAGAAGTGCACATAGCGTTTTGGGTTTTCACGAAGGTCAATCAGCAGTCTGTCTAAATCCTCTGCTGATCGGCTGAGGTTATTATACAGAGAGTCATCGTTAGCAAGTTTGCCCATGGTACCTTCCCCTTCTTTAATTTTATCAAAGGTATCCTGCAGGGTTTTTAAAGTAGCATTGGTTTGCGCAAGGGTATTGGCCAATTGCAACGTACTCAAACTGTCAGCTACCTTGTCGAATTTAGCGAGTAAAGGTTTTAAGCCCGTTTCTTCATCGGCAAGTGTGGTGGTAATAGCATTCAGGTTCCTGGTAATTCCACTAATATCCCGCTGATTTTTATCTATCAGCATTACTATTCCAGACAAAATACTATCTAAACGCATTTTGGTGCTGCCAAAATCAACCAATGCCGTGTTTACAATTGATATGGTAGACTTAATGCTATCGGCCAGCGGCAGCGCGGTTGCTTTTAGTTCGCTGGTAATATCCTGGCTCAGATCAGCATTCAGCGTGTCGCCGGGCGACATAGGATTGGCAAGATCGCCTACTTCCAGAGCGATTACCTTATTTCCTAAAAGGTCGCTGCTGCGCAATACAGCGGTAGCATCTTTTCCCAGAATAAGGTCTTTATCAATATCAAAGCTTACCAGAATTTTATTATTCTTTTCCTGTAGAATCCGGATAGCGCTTACCCGGCCTACCGGATAGCCACTTATGGTGATAGGATTGGATACACTCAACCCTTCAATTTCATTATAAATTACATAGTACTCGTTTACAGGGGAAAAAAAATCTATGCCTTTTAAAAATCGGACACCGAAATACAGGATAATTCCGGCAACTATAGCTAGTACGGCTATTTTAGCTTCTTTAGAAAATTTCACTTAGCGTTTGTTATGTTTAATCTAGGTTCTTAATAATTGATATACTGATCTTACGGGTTTTTGTTTTAAGAATTAGTTCATGGCCTCAATTTCCTGCTTGTAATCGCGAAATGCCCTGAATATGGCAGAAGCAATATAAATCTGCCCCTTTTTATCATTAAGAAACCGCTCTTCTTCCTCGTTGCTCAGGTAACCCACTTCTGTCAGAATACTGGGCATGGTAGTTCGCCACAGTACCCAAAATCCGGCCTGCCGTACCCCCCGGCTTCGCCTGCCTACACGGTTCTTAAACTGTGATTCTACTTTTTCAGCCAATTTCAGGCTATTCACCTGATAGGCATTCTGGTACAAAGAAAATAAAATGTGCGATTCAGGCGATTTCGGATCGAAACCTTCATAGGTTTCCTCATAGTTTTCTTCCATCAAAATTACAGAGTTCTCCCGTTTGGCAATTTCCAAATTTCCTTCAAAAGTATGAGGCCCCATAATATAATTTTCCGTACCTTTTACTGATTTATCGTGCCAGGCATTAGCATGTATGGAAATAAATACATCAGCATCATTTTTATTTGCTATAGCAGCGCGTTGGTCTAGTGGAATAAAAGTGTCGTCGGTGCGGGTGTAAATAACTTCTACGTCGCTCATATTTTCTTCAATAATGCGACCTAATTGCAGCGCGATACTTAAAGTTATGTTTTTTTCTTTTGAAAAAACGCCGTGTGTGCCCGGATCTTTTCCTCCATGCCCGGCATCTATTACAACTTTTTTAACACGGTATTGCTTTATACTACTCGCATCGAAGGCACCTGAGAGCCCTATAACTGCCAAGCCAGTACATATGATAATTAATTTTTTCACGTTACTTCAAATGTTAAAGCTTAAAGCAATAATTTTGCACAAAATTGTTATTTTTTATGGAAAACTGAAAAAACTACCATTGTATTATCTTAGTCGTTTAATTTTTATACTTTTTTCGCTCATAGTAAGCATTGGACTCAAAGCCCAGGAAATAAAAATTTCTGGTCAGCTTCCGGACAGCACGGCTATGGATACTATTCCTTTGCCTGATACCATAGTAACCGATTCTACGCTTCGGGCCGATTCCTTAAAAACTAAAAAACCTCAGGGTGATATAGAAACTGCTATCCAATACAATGCTAAAGATTCCATGCACTTCGATATTCCCCATCAGATTGTGTATTTGTACGGTAGCGCGAAAATAACGTATGGAGAAATAGAACTGGAAGCAGAAGAAATACAAATCGACTGGGTGCATAACATGCTTACTGCCAAAGGCGGTATCGATTCGGTAGGCAAGCCAATGGGGCAGCCTGTGTTTAAGGATGGGGCTGAGACTTTTGAAACTGAAAACATCAAATATAATTTCAAAACCAGAAAAGCGTATATCACTGGCGTAACTACCAAACAAGATGAAGGATTGGTATACGGAAAAACGGTAAAAAAGAACGAGAAAAATGAAGTCTTCATCAAAGATGGCTGGTATACTACCTGCGAATGCGAGCCAGGCGAAAAGCCTGACCTGTACATCAAATCCAGTAAACTGAAGCTCATTCCTAAAGATAAAGTAATTGCCGGTCCTTTCCACCTGGTAATTGCCGATGTACCTACTCCACTAGGATTGCCTTTCGGATTATTCCCAATGCCACGCCGGCAGAATTCCGGAATTATTGTACCTGCCTATGGTGAAGAAAGAAACCGGGGATTTTTTCTGCGCGACGGGGGTTATTATTTCGATATCAATGATAATGTGAACCTGACTTTGCTTGGGGAAATTTATTCGAAAGGCAGTTATGGATTCGGCATTCAGTCGCAATATTATAAGCGGTATGCCTACCGAGGTAATCTTAATTTTCGGTTCAACCGGCAGAAACTAAATTCCGATAGCAACAATCCTCAGGATGTAAAAGATTTTACACTGGCTTATAGCCATCAGCCCCAAAGTACCGGCCGAAATTCACGCTATTCAGCTTCGGTTAACATAGCTACCAATACCTATACACAGAACAATCCGACCGGAAATATTGAGGATAACCTGCGAACTACACTAAGTTCAAATATGCAGTATTCGGTAACTTTTCCTAATAGTCCTTTTAATATGTCGGTCAGTTTCAGGCATAACCAGAACCTGATTACCAAAGAAGTGAATGTTTCTTTACCCGAATTTTCGTTGGGTATGAACCGCATTTATCCTTTCCAGGGTAAATCCGGCACTGCCAATAATGTGTTTCAAAAAATTAGTGTGGGCTGGACGGCACAGGGTACCAACCGCATCAGCAACCGGATTTCTTTTAAGGCACCTAACTTATCTTACGACGAGGTAATTCAGCCGGAAGGACCAGCCGACTCGGTAATTGCCTTTAACATGGCGAATTTACCTATATTGTTAGAAAACGCGCAAAATGGTATTCGCCACACAGTACCTATTTCCACATCTTTCAATTTGTTGAAATTTTTTACGGTATCTCCATCATTTAATTATGAAGAAATCTGGTACTTTAAAAAACTGGATTACACTTTTGTACCCGATAGCAACAAAGTGGCCTTTGACAGAATTAACGGATTTTCAAGAGCTTATTCTTATAATGCAAGTGCAGGAGTAAGCACCCGCTTGTATGGGTATTTTCCATTCAGGGGCGAGAAAGTACAAGCCATTCGCCATACCATTAACCCCACCTTGAGCATCGGGTACCGGCCCGACTTTGGCGATGAAAAATATGGCTTTTACCAAAAGGTAAGAAAAGATAATGAAGTTGACATTAACCCGCAGTTTGGCACCGACAACAACGAAGTGCTTTTATCCCGTTACACTGGGTTTCCGTATGGCTCTCCTTCGGCAGGAAAAAGTGGGGCTATTGGCTTCGGCATTACCAATCAGTTGGAGATGAAAGTAAAAAATGAAAACGATACTACCGAAAACGCCGAAGCCACCAAAAAAATACCCATTCTGGAGCAGCTTTCCTTTAACGGAAGCTATAATTTTATGGCCGACTCTTTCAGGTTGTCTCCCATCAGCATTTCGGCCCGTACCCGCCTGCTTGATGGAAAAATTAACATCAGCGGATCGGCTTCGTTGGATCCATATGCCTATAATATAGATAACAGGCAAGAGAGAGAAGGGTATATATTTCAATATAAGCAGGACCGGTATGCCTGGCAGGAGGGTCAGGGTATTGGCCGCATTACCAGCGCCAACTTAACGTTAAGTACCAGCCTGAACCCCAAAGCCCGGGAAAAAGAGCAGGAAGAGAGAGAGGAAGAGGAAGCAAGCGGAAACTATACGGCAGAAGAACTGGCTTATATAGATGCCACCCGTGACCAGTATATTGATTGGGACGTACCCTGGAATATCAGGCTGAACTATAGCATCAATTACAGGCGCAATATGTTAAGGACTAAGGAAAATCCTTCTTTCGGCGATTTTATATCTACCCATTCCGTATCGTTCAGTGGGGATGTGAGCCTTACTGAAAAATGGAAAATCAGTTACAATTCGGGGTACGACCTGAAAAGAAAGGAATTTACCATTACCAACCTGAATGTGCATAGGGATCTGGGTTGTTTCGAAATGAGCTTTAACTGGGTACCCTTCGGTCGACTCACTTCCTATTCTTTCCAGGTAAATGTAAAATCGTCGCTACTGAAAGATTTGAAACTACAGCGGCGCAATTCATTCTACGACCGGTAGTAAACGCATGTCCGGTTTTGTACAGTTATGTGCGAATCCGAACAAAAAACTCATATTATAATTTTTACATCTTTCTGATTATCAGTAATTTAAATTAAAGGCATATTAATTGGAAACTGGCATACTGGTCAATCTTCATTTATTTAACTTTCAAAAAGCCATGATACCAACTAAATTTATCCTTTCTGTAAGCGTTCCGGTGCTGCTGCTTGTAATGAGCGATCTCACTACAGCCATTGGCGATCGTACAGAAACTACAACCACATCTATTCAAACCAAGGCAAAGTTTTCTGATGAACCCTATCTGGTAAAGACCTTCCAGCTATCGGGTAATGGTACCTTAAACGTTAAAACTTCAGGAGGAAGCATTGAAGTATCGGGACAGAAAACCAATGAAGTCCGGGTAGAAATGTATGTGAAAAGCTCTTCGGCATGGAGCTTTTTTGGTAGCGATGATGATGAGGAAGTTGAAGAGAAATTAAAAGAAGATTACGAAATTAACATATCTCAAACGGGAAATGCTGTTAATGCCACAGCCGAAAGAAAAAGCAGAGACTGGGGTTCTAATGGCTTAAGCATTTCATTTAAAGTAATTGTTCCGGAAGAAATATCCAGTAATCTGAACACTAGTGGAGGTTCTATTACCCTGACTCAGGTAGAAGGCCAGCAAAGTATAAAAACCAGTGGCGGCAGTCTTAATATTGCCAACGTAACAGGTGATTTAGAAGGTAAAACCTCTGGCGGAAGCATTAATATTGATAATTTCAATGGAACGCTTCAGGCTCAAACCAGTGGTGGCTCTATCAAACTGGAAAATTCAGAGGGTGATTTGAGTGTTGGCACTTCAGGTGGCAGTATCCGATTGTATAATATTTCAGGCAGTATTGATGCAAGAACCAGCGGGGGCAGTATTAATGCTGAAATTAATGAAATAGGGGATATGTTAAGTCTGAAAACCAGTGGCGGTAGTATCCATGCGGTAATTCCCAATGGCTTGGGGCTAGACCTGGACCTAAGGGGTAATCGGGTAAATACTTCCCTGAGCGATTTCAGTGGCACATCTAAAAATAACGAAGTGCGGGGAACCGTAAACGGAGGCGGAATTCCGGTCAGTATGCATACTTCTGGCGGTTCAGTAACCCTTGATTATAAAGGTCAAGCTTCAGTTAATTAATAATACCTCATAGTTACATTTTTTAGTGACTCTGCCAGACCAAACCATTCAGCAGGTTAGGTGAAGCAGAGTCATTTTTTTTGCTGTTTATGCTAAAATGGAGCTTTGCTGTAAATCAGCACGGTAAAAATTAAGATTGATCAATAGATAGCATAAACAAAAAACCATAGTTCTTAGTTATTAATTCAGTAATAACCAAAATTTGGTAACTATGAATTATATAGGATTAGATAAGGAAAAAAGGCGATCAGTAGCAGGATCTTTGAACCAGATACTGGCCAATTATCATATTTATTACCAGAAATTAAGAAACTTTCACTGGAACATTAAAGGTGAAAATTTTTTCGATCTGCATATCAAATTTGAAGAGTTATACACTGATGCGCGCGATAAAATTGATGATATAGCCGAGCGCATTCGTGCTTTGGAAGAAACGCCAGTTAGCCTTTTGAAAGAGTACTTGAAAATGTCGGAAATAGAAGAAAAAGAAGGAACATTTACCGACCATGAAATGGTAAATGAAATTCTGGAAGACCATAAAGTATTAATCAGCAACTATCGCGATGTACTGAAAAACGCTGACTCAGCCAACGATGAAGGCACTATTGACATGATGGGCGGTTTTTTAAGGCATCTGGAAAAAAACACCTGGATGCTGGCCGCCTGGGCTAACAGGACGGGAAATCCAAAGCAAAAAATAAGACATGTTGACCAGGAGGAAACCGCATTGTTGTAATTAAACATCATTATAAACACTTTTATCCCAAAAGTTTAAGTGCAGTCTATTATATACTTTTTTTGAGTAATAGACACAAACAACTTTTACTTTTGGGATTATACTTTAAACTATTCAAATTATGGAAACGAAAAAATTGAATTTAGACGATCAGTTGCAGAAGTTGATGAAGACCAACCGCAACAGCATAGAAGTTTTAAATAGGGCGTCACACAACGTGAACAACGATCCAATGTCAGTATTGTTCGGCCATTTGAAAGAGCAAAGAGAAAGTTTTGAAGCTACGTTGGAAGCACTAATAGAAGACCGTGGAGGCGAGGTACATAAAGAATCAGATACCAAGGGTTTGGCACATAAAATATGGACAGATGTACGTTCTATTTTGATTTATCGTAATGAATATGATATGCTGGACGAAGTACGCAAGGCGGAAACCGCGGCAAACGAAAATTTCACAGAATTACTTGCCTTACATGAGTTGCCTGAAAAATTTAAAGCATCTTTTGAAAGACAATCCAACATTGTAAAAGAAGATCTGAAGAAAATGGAGGAAATGCAGAAAGAATATTCTGAAAAATTAGGCATATCCTATAAACTGTAACAGAACCCAGCAGAAAGTAAAACAGGCATACCTCTGTTTTACTTACTTTTGTTGCTCTATTCCCCACTAGAACAAAATTATGTGTTCTTTTACGAGAAAAATTTTGTTAATGTAATAATATACCCCAATATTATTATTATAGGAATGGCAATCCTTATATATTTAAAAAATATATTAAGTAAGATTGCGTTTAGTAAAATACCGTAATCTGTTGAATTAAAAATAATTTTACCGATGCGTAAGTCCATTGGAAAAGCTTTGGTAATATTGATTATTTTGTTTGCATTTCTTGTAACAGGATGCAGAAGCAGTATACTATGCCCTGCTTTTGGTAATAATAAAGAACAAAGTTTCGATATGAAGTCCGGACCAAAAGTAAAATATGATAAATACGGGCGTATAAAAAAATAATTTTTGTAACTCTCATGCGAGAGGGGTTGGCAGATCGAAATCGATAATCTTTTGCATCCACGCTGTTTACACATATATATCTGGTTATGTTTCTTTTTTTTGGTTTTTGCCTGCCAACCTGTGCTGGCACAAAGCGATAAAAAGATTTATAAAGAAAAATCTGATCGGAAGCAGAAAAAGGTAAAGTTGCCTAAAAACAAAAAAAGAAAGGGGGCGAAAGATAAATACAAGCGTCCGCGTACCAAAAACAATTCTACCAAAGGGAAAGATACATACAAACAGCCCAAAACTAAAACCAGAACCAAAGCTCCAAATGATAATTACAGTCAGCCCAAAACCAGAACAGGCTCGGGGGGTGTGACCAAAGACAATTACCAGGAGCCCAGAACCAAAGCAAGAACCGGAGCAGCCTTAGACAATTACCAGGAGCCCAAAAGCAAAACTGGCTCCGGGGGTGCGGCCAGAGATCGTTATCAGCAGCCCAGAAGTAAAACCCGATCAGGAGCAACACGAGATAGCTATTCTCCGCCGCCCACCATTCCTCATTCTGGCATAATAAGAGATACGTACAAGCGCCCTCCCTCTTTATCGGATCGGGAAAGCGGAAAGGTTGACGATGCCAAAACTTACAGCGCCCCACCCCTGGGTGAAGGAAAAAATAAAGTTATTACACCGGAAGTGCCTCCCAATTACCCTTCTGTGTATTATAAGGTTAATAAAGTTAAAAAGGCTGATACCGAGAAAAACGATAAAAAAGTTTTTTCCTATGAAGGTAACCTAAAAACAAAAGATAAACTGGAAACAGAGAGGTTTAACAAAAAAACGGCCAGCCAGGTTACTGGCTATCAGGGTAGTTACAAGCGACCTACCGAAAAACGGATAGACAAAACATATGGAAAACTGGCTGAAGAACAAACACTACACACAGGTAGTTTTAAAAGGCCTACACAACGGGCAGAAACCAGGTACTTTGAAAAACAGTCCGATCAAATCCATCAGTTTAACAGTTCGGTTAAAGTAAGAAAAGCTGGTAAAAACATGCACCCCAGTGTAGAATATCTGGAAGGAAAAACTAAAAATTCTTATGCACAGAAAGAGGCACAGCGAAAACGAAGTTTGTTTTTCTCAAGAATTTTTAGAAAAAGCGATCAGCCAAAACATTTGGATGAAAAAGAACGTAAGCCGAGATATGATAAAAATGAAAGTAAAATCTGGTATTATTAATTTATGATGTGGAAAGAAATAAAAGAAATTGAGCAGGTACATCAAATCAAAAATGAATCGTATAAATCACCTGTAGTTATTTTTAAACATAGCACCCGCTGTAGTATCAGCAGTATGGCACTTAATCGTCTCGAACGGTCATGGAAAAGCCAGGAAATGGATAATGTAAAACTGAATTTTCTGGACCTGATTAGTTACAGAAATATTTCCAAGGCTATTGCTGATATGTTTCAGATAATGCACCAATCGCCACAGGTATTAATTATTAAAGATGGTGAGTGTGTATACCATGCTTCTCACATGGAAATTTCTTACCAGGGAATTAAAAACCAGGTAGATACGATTTTGGCAAAATAACCGTTTTTGATATATCACACATTAAAAGCTGAATTCAACTTCTTGTTTAATATCAGGATGTAAGCTTAAAGCGACCGGACAGGTTAACGCGGCTTTTTTAAGAGCAGATAGCTGATCGGGTGTGGCGTTGGTATTATCTATTTGAAAAACTATTTTTATTTCTGCGATCTTTCTTGGATTTGAAGTCATTATTTTAGTAATATCGGCTCTTAATCCATCTAATATGAGCGCCGACTGATTAGCTTTAATGCCCATAATCGTCATCATACAGCTACATAGTGACGCGCATACAAGATCTGTGGGTGAAAAAGCTTCTCCGCGGCCATTATTGTCGAGTGGCGCATCGGTAATAATTTTGTTGCCCGACCCTAAATGGATGGCTTCGGTACGCAAATCGCCTTTATATTCGGAATTAATTGTGATCATAAACCGAGTTATTATTTTTATTGTTAAATTAGGGATGTAGATATTTATAAACAATGAAAAGGCCAATTAAAAAAATGTATCTCTCTGCTTTCGCATTGAGTTTTCTTTTGTTGTGTGTTGGGTATCATGCCTTTGCTCAAGACAGAGAAGGATATGATTATAGCCGTGAGTTTACGTGGGGAATCAGCAAAAATACCAATTCTGGCTTGATTGCCGGCGGTGCTATAAAATTCAGCCGAAGCCTGGGCAACGATAAGTTTCAAACTTTTGGGTTAGAGATTGTAAATGTAAAACATCCTAAAGAATTTCGCTATCATTCCTTTAGTGGCAATACGTTTATCTGGGGCAAACAAAATTATCTTCTTTCAATACGCCCCCAATACGGCAGGGAATGGCTAATCTTTAAAAAGGCACCCCAGCAAGGTGTACAAATCAGTGCTATTTTAGCTGGTGGTCCTACACTTGGGTTATTAGCCCCTTACTTTATAAAATGGGATGAACAGGGTGGAGCTGGAGTCGTAGAAGAACCATTTGATCCAATTAAACACAGAGATTTAGCCGAAGTAGCAGGTTCTGGTTCATTTTTAAGAGGGTTGGGCCGTTCCAATTTAAGAATTGGAGCCAATATAAAGGCAGCTCTTGCCTTTGAATTTGGTACTTTTAAAAATGATGTTACCGGTTTTGAAGCTGGCTTTCAACTTGAAGCTTTTCCTAAAGAAGTGGTTATTGTTCCGGCAGCGGAAAACAAAAGTCTCTTTCCTTCGGCCTTTATTATGCTTTTCTACGGAAGAAGAAAGTAAGCAAATTAAAACCTCATAATTAAATTTTGGTAAGCCTAACCAGCACTCAACTCTTTCTGACCTGAATGCGTTTGACCAAGTATTAATTAATCTGAAAATACATGATTGAATTACCTGTTATACCTGCGGAAAACACCAAAAGAACCAAAAAGCCAGACTGGCTACGTGTAAAACTGCCTACCGGGCAAGCCTACAGAAAAGTTCGAGAGCTTGTGGATCAGTATCAGCTTCATACTATTTGTCAAAGTGGTAATTGCCCCAATATGGGCGAGTGCTGGGGCAGTGGTACAGCCACTTTTATGATTTTGGGTAATGTATGTACCCGAAGTTGCGGCTTTTGTGCTGTCGCTACCGGCAGGCCACCCGAATATGATACGGAAGAACCTAAACGGGTAGCGGAAGCTATAAAGCTAATGGGAGTGAGACACGCTGTAATTACCTCTGTAAATCGGGATGAGTTAAAAGACCGTGGTGCCGAAATATGGTATCAGACTGTAAGAGAAGTAAAACATCTTTCGCCTGATACAACCATTGAAACACTTATTCCTGATGTGAAAAGCAACTGGGATGCGCTGTTCCGTATGATTGAAGCCGGACAGGAAGTAGTTTCTCATAATATGGAAACGGTAGAAAGATTATATCGCCCGGTAAGACCTCAGGCTAAATATGCGCGTAGTCTGGAACAGATTAAACGAACCAAGGAATGGGGGAAAAGAACTAAGTCAGGTATTATGCTGGGGCTTGGCGAAACTGATAACGAAGTTTACAAAGTCATGGATGATCTGGTAGCAAATGGCCTGGATATCCTTACCTTGGGTCAGTACCTGCAGCCTACTAAAATGCATCATGAGGTAATAGAATTTGTTCATCCCGATAAATTTCTTCATTTCAAAGAAGAAGGTTTACAACGTGGATTAAAGTATGTTGAATCCGGCCCATTGGTAAGGTCTTCCTACCACGCGGAAAAGCATGTAAACGTGTAAAACAAAAGGAAAATATACAAATTCTGGGAATTACTTTAAACAGGCTGAATGTAGCAGCTATTTCTCTGGCCTTTGTCCATTTATGCGGATTAATTGGCTTATTCTTTACCCCTTACAAACATTGGTTTGAACTGGCCACTCCGCTTAACCTGCTATTGTCATCGGTTATTCTAATTTCTTTTCACAGGCAATGGAATGTGGCGTTTGTCAGCTTTATGTTGATTACTCTGTTTGCTGGCTATTGGGTAGAGGTACTGGGTGTACATACTTCCTTTATTTTTGGTAGCTATCGGTATGGCCCAACTTTGGGTATTAAACTATGGGAAGTTCCAGTAATTATTGGTTTAAACTGGTTTATGCTAGTGTATGCCACAGGTTCTATTTCCAATAGGCTCCCCTTATCCCTTTTCGGAAAAGCCGCAACGGGCGCCTTGCTGATGGTATTTCTTGATTTTTTCATCGAACCTTTCGCTATTTCGCGCCATCTCTGGCAATGGCATAATAATACAATACCCTTACAAAATTACCTTGCCTGGTTCATAATTGCCTTTTTGCTGAACGTGTTATACCATCGACTTCCTTTTACAAAAGCTAATTTATTCGCAAAGTATTTGTATCTGATTCAACTTGGTTTTTTTGTGATAGCATATTTGATCTCCCTGTCTCTTAAAACATTTTAGTTACTTAAAAGTTAATTTTACATATGATTGTTCTAACTGCCATATTTTTCGTATCAATTGGATTTGTAGCAATGGAATTTGTAGCATGGTTCACACACAAATACGTAATGCATGGATTTCTGTGGACATGGCACGAATCGCATCATCGCCATACCAAAGGTTTTTTTGAGAGAAATGACTTGTTTTTTCTTTTCTTCGCGGGTATTGCTACTGTATTAATTATGCTCGGCGCAGCCAATCTGGATTATCGTTTTTGGTTGGGAATAGGTGTTTCGCTGTATGGTTTTTCCTATTTTATTTTTCACGACGTTGTAATTCATCGACGATTGAAAATATTTAATAAATCTAAAAACAGGTACCTGCAGGCTATGGTGAAAGCCCATCGCGCGCACCACAGCAGCAAGCAGCGTGAACACAGTGTTTCTTTTGGCTTGTTTATTATACCAAAGAAGTACTTTCAAAAGTAAATGTAATTTTATATTTAACCGTTTTAAACTAAAGGAGGGCCAGCAAAGTGAGTTTTTATTCTATCAAAGATCTGGAGCAGTTGTCGGGCATTAAAGCACACACACTGCGAATTTGGGAACAAAGGTATCAATTTATTAAACCTAAAAGAACCGATACAAACATCAGGTATTACGACGATAATGACCTGAAGCTCATATTAAATGTAGCTTTGCTGAAAGAAAATGGCTTTAAAATCTCAAAAATAGCCAATATGGATCATATGGCTATGCAAAAGCAGGTAATTCAACTTACCGAAAGAAGCCAGCGATATCCGGAACAGATTCATGCCCTTACTTTAACCATGCTGGAAATGGATGAAGAACGTTTCGAAAAAATTATGGCGACCAACATTTTGAAACTGGGGTTTGAAAGTACAATGCTTAACATCATTTTCCCTTTTTTTTCCAAACTAGGCCTTTTGTGGCAGGCGGGATCTATCAATCCGGCGCAGGAACATTTTATATCTAATTTAATTAGGCAAAAACTTATTGTAGCTATTGATGGACAGTATGTAACTGCCCATACCAATTCAAAAAAATTCCTGTTATTCCTGCCTTCAGAGGAACTGCACGAACTTACTATTTTATTCGCCAACTACCTTATTAAATCCCGTAATCATAAAGTATTGTATCTGGGTCAGAATTTGCCTTTCGAAGATCTGCGACTTGTATATGATACCCACAAACCCGATTACATGCTTTCGGTGTTTACTACCAGTCCAGACCAAAGCCAGGTTGAGGTATATGTAGAAGACTTATCTTTATCATTTCCACAATGCCAGATTCTGCTTACCGGTAGCCAAATACTGTCGCGGGATATTCGCGCCTATCCTAATGTTCATCCTCTATACAAAATTGAAGATCTTTCTGAAATTTTAGAGAGTATTAAAGCAGAGTCTGTTCACAAATTATCTTAAAAGTAAATCCTATTTCTTGTTATTTCTTTGGTAATGTCGTAACCGTTACTAAAGGGAGTCCGTTTATACAGTTTATAAAGGAACGCGTAAGATTTTTTCAACTTTAACTATGTTAAATGTTGCTTAGGTGATTGTGCGTATTATTATTCAATACACTATAACTTTGTTTAATATTTTTAGCATCTAGTTAAACAAAAATATTTTTTTATTTTTTTTCGCTCTCCTGTTTACTATCTTCTACAAAATGTTTTTGTTAATAATTAACTGATTTTCAGCTTATTATCTCGAAAAATAATTTTAGTCTATTTAAATTTTAGCTTTTTTGTTTAATTATTTTTTAACTTAGTTAAACATTTATTTGCATTTTGTTTAACTTATTGTAAATTTGTTTAAACCTAATTTAAAACTATCTAACATTTTTTAATATGACAGCTCTAGAATTTAGTTACTCCCTGAACAAAATGACTAAGTCTTTAAAGCCATTTGCACTTAGACTTACCAAGGATATAGAAGAAGCTAATGATTTATTACAGGAAACTGTACTAAAGGCATTTACTAATCGTGAAAAATTTACTGACGGCACCAATCTGAAAGCCTGGTTATATACGATTATGAAAAATACGTTTATTACCAATTATCAGCGTGCGGTTAGAAGAAACACCTTTATTGATACCACTGATAATCTGCACTATATCAATAGTTCTAATAATGTAACTACCAATTTAGGATATACCAGTTTTGCGCTAAGAGACATTAACCGGGCTATTTCTAAACTGAATGATGCTTATAAAACTCCTTTCCTGATGCATTTCAGAGGATATAAGTATCATGAAATCGCGGATAAACTGAATATTCCAATAGGGACTGTAAAAAACAGAATCCACATCGCGCGTAAGGAACTAAAATCTGTATTAAAGAATTACGCCATAGAAGATTGATAAACCCTTTATGAGCAAGAATAAAGTAGTTGTAATTGGAGCCGGATTTTCCGGTATCTCAGTAGCCAGCTATCTTGCGAAAAAAGGTTTTAAAGTAACAATTTTAGAAAAGAATGCCATTTCTGGAGGGAGAGCCCGCTCATTCTCCGGAAATGGCTTTACTTTTGATATGGGGCCAAGTTGGTATTGGATGCCAGATGTTTTTGATAAATATTTTGCGGGCTTGGGCAAAAAAAGATCCGATTATTACCAGCTTAAACAACTGGACCCTTCCTATTCTGTTGTTTTTGGCAAAAACGATTTGGTTCAGATACCGGCCAACTATGATCAGTTGTGTGCCCTGTTTGAATCATTGGAAAAAGGAAGTACACAGGCACTTAAGAAATTTCTGGAGCAGGCAGCTTACAAATACGAGGTAGGCATGAACCAGCTTGTATACAAGCCCAGTCGTTCTTTTACCGAATTTATCAGTGCAAGGCTTCTGTACGATATCATGCGCATGGATGTGTTCAAGCCTTTTAGTAAACATGTTCGCGGCTTTTTTAAACACCGGAAAATTCTGCAAATTATGGAATTTCCTATTTTATTGCTGGGGGCACTACCACAGGATACACCAGCCTTGTATAGCCTGATGAATTATGCTGACATAAAACTGGGCACCTGGTACCCAGCAGGAGGTATGCATAAAATTATTACGGGCATGGTGCAACTGGCAACGGAACTAGGAGTGGAAATTATCCATAATCAAAATGTAAAAAGTCTGGATTTTACCGATCATACCATTAAAAAGGTGAAAACCGAAACCGATGAGTTTGATGCGGATATTGTAGTGGCCAGTGCCGATTACCACCATGTAGAAACTGAATTATTGCCCGCATCGCATCAGTCGTATAGCGCTAAATATTGGGAAACCAGAAAACTCGCGCCATCCAGCCTTATTTTTTATCTGGGCCTGAACCGAAAGCTTAAAAATTTAACCCATCATAACTTGTTTTTTGATGAAGATTTTATGCCCCATGCCCGCGATATTTATGAAAATAAACAATGGCCTGAAAACCCCTTATTTTACCTGTCAGTTACCTCCAAAACTGATGATACAGTAGCTCCCAAAGGTTGTGAAAACCTGTTTGTGCTCATTCCGGTAGCGCCTGATCTGCCTGATACGGAAACCATCAGAGACAAATACTACGAACAGGTAATTAAGCGGATTGAAAATATAACCGGACAGGCCATCCGAGATGCCATTGTGTTTAAAAGAAGCTATGCGCATAACGATTTTATTTCCGATTACAATGCTTTTAAAGGAAACGCATATGGTTTGGCCAACACCCTAATGCAAACCGCCATTCTGAAACCTGGGCTAAAAAGCAAAAAAGTTAAAAATTTATTTTATACCGGGCAGTTTACCGTACCCGGACCGGGCGTACCACCAGCCCTGATTTCAGGAAAAGTGGTCGCGGAAGAAATAGAAAAAGAATATTGAATAAAAATTGAACAATTTGTACCTTATATACTGAAACACCCCTAAAAATGAAGCTGTACGATCGCACTACTTTCAGCTGTAGCAAAATAATTACGCAGCATTATAGTACCTCTTTTACCATGGGTATCAAAACCCTGCACAAAAGATTTCATTTACCAATTTATGCTATATATGGTTTTGTTCGGTATGCCGATGAAATTGTGGACACTTTTCATACTTACGATCAGGAAAATCTGCTGAGCGAGTTTAAACAGGAAACCTATAAGGCCATCGAGAAAAAAATTAGCCTGAATCCGGTGCTACATGCTTTTCAGTTCACTGTAAATCAGTATCAGATTGAAACCGAACTGATTGAAGCCTTTTTAAAAAGTATGGAAATGGATCTTCATTCTACTACATATAACAACCAACTGTATGAGAAATATATTTACGGGTCAGCGGAAGTAGTAGGACTGATGTGCCTGCGGGTGTTTTGCGAAGGTAACGAAGCCTTGTATCAGAAACTAAAAGAGCCAGCCCAAAGTCTGGGTTCGGCTTTTCAGAAAGTAAACTTTATCAGAGATCTCAAAAGCGACTATTTCGAACGGGGCAGGGTATATTTTCCGGGAGTAAACTTTACACATTTTACCATGGAAGACAAGGTGGAGATTGAACAGGATATACAAAACGATTTTAACAAGGCGCATGCAGGTATTATGAAACTGCCTGCCGGAGCAAAAATGGGCGTGTATCTGGCCTATATTTATTATCTGAACCTGTTCAAGAAAATAAAAAACTGTCCTGCCTCAAAAATTGCTACCGAGCGCATCCGGATTCCTGATAAAAGAAAGTTTGCGCTATTGATTCGAACGTATTTCAAATTCCGTTTTAACTATCATTAATCGAAATTTTAACACAATTAACCAAAATTTGAGTTATATCTACAAAGAGGAGGTATGTATGGAAGAAGTTAAGTTAAATTTACAGGTAGATATTGATCAGCATTCAGGCTTCTGCTTTGGTGTGGTATATGCCATCGAAATGGCCGAAGATATTCTGGACGAACAACACCATCTCTATTGCCTGGGCGATATTGTACACAACGACGAAGAAGTGCGCAGGCTGGAAGCTAAAGGACTGAAAATTATCACGCATGAGGAATTAGCGCTCATCAAAGATGAAAAAGTATTGATCCGTGCCCATGGCGAATCACCTTCTACGTATCAGATGGCCATTGAAAATAATCTGGAGCTGATTGATGCTTCCTGTCCGGTGGTGCTTAAGCTGCAAAACAGAATTAAAAACTCATACGATAAACGTGAGCAGATTTACATTTATGGCAAACATGGGCATGCGGAAGTAATTGGTTTGCTGGGACAAACCAGCGACGATGCCGTGGTTTTTCAGGATATCAGCGAACTGGATATTCCCAATATGCCCCGAAATATTACTCTTTACAGCCAAACCACTAAAAGTACCCACAATTTTTACGAAATTATCCGCATCCTTTCTGACGCCGGCATTGCCGTAAATGCCAATGACACCATATGCCGGCAGGTATCGAACCGTGACAAAGAGCTGCGGAATTTTGCGAGAGAATACGATGTGGTAATTTTTGTTTCCGGCACAAAATCATCAAACGGGAAAGTGCTTTTTAATATTTGTAAAGAAACCAATTCGCAAACTCATTTTATTTCCAGCAAGCATGAACTGAAACAGGAGTGGTTCCAAGCTGGTAATACAGTGGGTATATGCGGAGCTACCTCCACACCCATGTGGCTGATGGAAGAAGTAAGAGAAGAGTTGCTGAATTTTTGAAAATTTTAAACTACATCCCAATACTGAACCCTCATCCTCTTACCTGATTCCACTTATGCCTGTAAACTTGCGGTGGTTACTCACCTGTTTTTTTTTCTTTGCCCTCTTATTTCCCAACAGCCTTTTCGCACAAGCTACCGGTAAGCTCAGTGGGTATGTAGAAGATGCCAAAACAGGCGAGCCATTAATTGGCGTAACCGTTCAGTTGGAAAACACCGATTTAGGAAGTGTTACCAATCAGAGCGGATATTTTGAGATTCTGAATATTCCTGCTAAATCTTATAATGTAAAAGCCTCTTATGTGGGCTATAAAGCCGTTACAAAATTTAACATTGTAGTGAGATCGGGCGGAAACCCTGACCTGACCTTCGAACTGCGGGAAACAATAAGTGAACTGGGCGGAATAGTGGTGGAAGCCAGTCCGTTTGAGAAAATGGATGAAACGCCCAATTCCATTCAGAAACTCACCCGCGAAGAAATTGCCACTTATCCGGGTGGCAACAATGATATCGCCAAAGTGGTGCAATCGTTGCCCGGTGTTTCCGGTTCGGTAGGTTTTCGAAACGATGTGATTATCCGCGGCGGAGCACCCAACGAAAGTGTGTATTATCTGGACGGCGTGGAAATTCCAAATATCAATCATTTTGCTACCCAGGGCAGTGCCGGCGGCCCCGTGGGTTTGCTAAATGTGTCGTTTATAGAAAACGTAACGCTCAGCACCAGTTCCTTTCCGGCCCAGTACGACAATGTGCTTTCCGGTGTACTGCAATTTGAACAGCGTATCGGTAACCCGAAAGAGCGAAAAGTAAACTTCCGGCTGGGGGCCAGCGAGGCCGCGCTTACCCTGGAAGGGCCGCTGGTTCGTCCTGAAGAGAATGAAACGGCGGATGCTACCTTTATTGTTTCGGTAAGAAGGTCGTATCTTCAATTTCTGTTCAAACTTATTGATTTACCTTTCCTGCCCGATTACTGGGATTATCAGTACAAGCTCAACTTCAAAATTGACGATAAAAATGAGCTGAGCTGGATTGGTATTGGCTCACTGGACAACTTCAAAATCAATCCGCCAAAAGATGCTTCGCTGGAACAATTAGCTGTTTTAGAGCAGGTTCCTATCATTAAGCAATGGACCAGTACGCTGGGGCTAAGCTGGAAAAGAAAACTCCCCGCAGGTTTTTTCAGGGCCACGCTCAGCGGCAATATTCTGAATAATAACTTCAAACGGTATGCTGACAATGAAAACCAACAGGGATTGCTGTTCAATACCGAATCGGTAGAGGATGAGAACAAATTCAGGTTTGAGCTTACCAATTTTCTGGCCGACTGGACGCTGGTAATGGGCATACTGGCACAGCATTCGTTTTATAAGAACACCTCTTCCAATATTCGGATCAATAATCAGTACACCACGCAGATCAATTTTTTCCGATATGGGGTGTTCCTGCAAGCTTCCAAACCTTTCCTTACCGAAAGGCTGATTCCTTCCTTCGGCATCCGCATAGATGGCAATACGTTTACCGAAGCAGGGGGCAATCCTTTAAAAACGATTTCTCCCCGTTTTTCTTTGTCTTATGAGTTTGCTCCCAAATGGACCATCAATACTTCACTGGGAAGGTATTATAAAATTCCGCCTTATACGGTGCTGGGTTTTAAAGATAACAATGGTAACTACCAGAATAAAGACAGTAAATACATCCGCAGCGACCATGTGGTGGCGGGCATTGAATATTTGCCCCGTACCTCTACCCGATTTACGCTGGAAGGGTTTTATAAGAAATACAGTCAGTATCCGGTGTCGGTAGCCAAAAACGCATCACTGGCCAACCTGGGCGGCGACTTTGAAGTGCTGGGCAATGAGGATATCAGCAGTACGGGTTTGGGCCGAGCTTACGGACTGGAATTTCTGTATCAGCAAAAGCTCAGTAAAAACTTTTATGGGTTGCTGGCTTATACACTATACTGGAGCGAGTTCACAGGAATGGACCAGCAAAACTATATCCCCTCGGTATGGGACAACCGGCACCTGCTTACCTTTACCGGAGGGTATAAGCTGCTCAACAACTGGGAAGTGGGCGTAAGGCTGCGGTATCTGGGCAAAGCCCCGTATGTGCCGGTAGACATTGCCACTACCACCGAAAGCTATCCGATTATTGTAGAAGATTATAGCCGCCTCGGCGAAGCACGGCTCAATGCCTATAATTCAACCGATATCAGAGTTGATAAAAAATGGAATTTCAACCGATGGACACTAGATCTTTTTGCGGAAGTAACCAACATCTTCAACAGTAAATTACCCTCTGATCCTACCTATACCTTAGTGCGTGACGACCAGTGCAATATACAAATGCCTCGAACTTTATCAGAAGTACCCGATACCAATAACAGTTCACCTATTCCTACCATCGGCATTGTGATTGATTTTTAGGAAAGACCAACACAAAAGGAGAAACCCGAGAAATTAAAAGCGTAAAATAGCTGTATATTAGAAGTGAATTATTCTCAATAGCAGCTATACCCGGTACCTTCTCACAAATTTATATTCAGGTTGTTTTTGCTGTTAAAGGGAGGAAATGTCTTATAACTGATCTGTGGGAAGAAGAACTGTACCAATACATTTCGGGTATTGTGAGGAATAAAGGACAAAAGATGTTAGCCATCAATGGCATGCCCGATCACATTCATTTTTTAATCGGGATGCGGCCCTCCTGTTGTTTGGCTGATTTGGTAAGAGAAATAAAAAAATCGTCCAACCAGTTTATTTCAGAGAAGAAGTTCACAAAGGTCAAATTCCAATGGCAGGAAGGATATGGGGCATTTTCTTACAGTCATTCCGCATTAGGCAATGTAATCGCTTACATCAACAATCAGAAAGCACATCACAATAAGATTACTTTCAAAGAAGAATACACCACGTTGTTAAAGAAATTTCAAATAGGCTTCAAAGACGAATATTTATTTGATTGGATTTAATGATCTGAATCCGAAGGATTTCAACCTTTATAGATATCAACAGCATAAAATTATACGACCCCACCGGGGTCGCACACAAAGCCTACCCTTTTCTATAAATATGTAATCCCTACGGGATTAACTTAGCAACTTAGCAACAGGATTCTTATGTTTATAGAAAACGGTATGGCGAAGTTTTACGACCCCATCGGGGTCGCATATTCCTATGGTCTATATTTTTGTATATAGGCGCAATTCCATTGAGAAATACGGACGATACAGGCAGATTAATTGAATTGAGCAAGGTGTATAAAATTTTATTTGGTATATATTATTTTTAAAAAATATAAATTGTAAAGCACCGGTACTATACGATTTTTATTCTGAGAAAATGGATGGTAACCGGTGATATACGATTTTTTTACTGAATAAATGGATGGTAACCGGTGATATACGATTTTTTTGCCGGAAAAATGGATGGTAACCGGTGATATATGATTTTTTTTCTCGAAAAATGGATGAGGACCAGGGCTATAAGGTTTTTTAGCGATAATGGTCATGGCATCAGGTTATTTCAATAATTTATTGTCTCGTTTCTAGTGCATTGCCTATTCTTTGCTTTAAAAACACGTCAAACCTGGGTGAAGGTAGCTTCGCGGGTGGTTTCTTTTTTGCCGAAAAACTTAAATTTCAGAAACTGGAAGATAAAATAGCTGTTGGTGAATACATATCTTTTCCAGAGACGTCGCGGCTCGGCCATTAGTCTGAAAAGCCATTCCAGTCCGTTGTCCTGTATCCATTTAGGAGCCTGCCGCAAGGTACCGGCATGAAAACTGAACGCCGCTCCTACGGCCATCATCACGCTCTGTATTTCACCCAGCCTGGAAGCCACCCATATCTCCTGATTGGGACAGCCCCGCCCTACCAGCACTATATGTGCCCCCGACTGATTAATTTCTTCTGACGATAACGTGTTGCCATCGGGATGCTCTTCTCTGTAGGTACCACAAACGGTTATATTCGGATAGGAATGCCTTATAAAGGCGGCAAACTTGCTGAGCGTTTCCTCAGTGTTGCCTCCATACAAAAATACTTTAAGCCCCAGGCGATTGGCTTTTTCCAGTACATATAACGTAAGGGTAGGCCCGTACACCCGGTCTTTTAAACCCACTTTGTACAAATGGTTTATGGCCCACCGAATGGGCTGTCCGTCGGGCACAATCATATCGGCTTTGGCCACAGCCTGGGCCATCGGTGCCGATCGCATGGCCGTAACTACCCCATGTACCGGTAAAGCAAATAAACTGTAGCTGTTTCGCTTCCTGGCTTCTTCCACCAGAATATCGCTGGCCGATTCATAATCCACTACAGCGTAATAGGTATTAAATAATTTTACTTTCTGGAATTTTTTCTGTTCCATATTACTACAATTGATTCAGAATCAATACGGATTATAAAGGTTAAAAGATTTTCAGCAATATATTAGTTTTTTACTGCTTAGAAGTAGGATCACAATCCTGAATAGCCTGCTGGTAAATGTCCATTAAAATATTGTAATTTAATTCAGGGGTATAATTTTCCAAATACGATTGCCGTGCATTAACCCTTAGTTTTTCCAGTAAAGCATTATTTGCCAGTTTTTTTATTGTTTCTGCCAAGGCCTCGCTATTACCCACCTGAAAATGTAATCCATTGAAGTTATCTGTAATAATTTCTGCCTGACTGCCAATGTCAGAAGCCACCACGGGTGTAGAAAGGGAAAGCGCTTCCACAATGGTCATGGGAAAGCCCTCGTACCAGGTAGAGGGAAATACCAGCGCCCTGGCTTTCTGAATATAGCCCAACGTTTCCGCGTGGCTCTTTTTCCCGAGCAGCTTTATCTGACTATGATCTTTACTTATACGCAATACTTTATCCTGTAAAGGCCCTTCGCCCACAATATAAACCGGTATGCTGATATTATATTTGATCCAGGTATCTATCAAAAGTTCTACGCCTTTTTCGCTGCTAAGTCTGCCTACAAAAAGAAAATAATGATCGGGTGGGGTACCTTTCCCGGTTTTTTCTGAAAAGTCGGCAATAAAGTTAGGTTTCACCACAATTTTTTCAGCAGGCAACCCGCCTTCTATAAATTTGGACCGGGCGAACTGAGAGAGCGCGATAAACCGATTCACCGCCTTATCCCAGGTTTTTGCTTTCCGGTGGTATTCTATCATATGCGCCACTACCGCGGTTTGTAGCATAGAATTCCGGTACACTTTATCTGTTACACACTGGTAAGCGCTGCCCTGTATGCTTCGTTCATCTATGTGGCCCTCATTATCGATCAGATACCCATTAGGATGAAGCAGCCGGTAATTATGCAGGGTAAGCACCGAAGGAATCCGCATTTGGCGGCAGGCATCGAACACCGAGGGTGTGATTAGGGGAAAAAAATTATGTACATGTACCACATCGGGTTTGTGCAGGGCAAGGGTTTGTTTAAAATCATCTCTGGAGGGGGCAGAATAATGGGTGTTCAATAAAACATTTAGTTTACCCTGAATACCTGCGATTTCATTATTATGTCTTGTATATTGAAATACATCGTGGTGATGCGCTTCCAGCAAGGTTTTTTCGTTCTGCACTACCACATCTTCGCCGCCCGCATACTGGTAATAGTTATGTACCTGAATAATTTTCACAATCAGCGGTTTAATAAGTTGGTAATTCCATGGGCAAAGCGGGTAGCCATGTTCTCGACGGTATATCGCTTGGCTGCCTGTTGGCAACCCTTTTTTAATTTTTCCAATTGTTCCTGATGCTGTAACAATTGCACCACCGCAGCAGTAAATGCCGCCTGTGTATCTTCGGTGATCAGCCCATTCTCATTATTTTCAAGATATTCAATTTCCGGGCTATGGTACGGATAATCCGTAGTAATTAACGGTACCGAAGCCACAAAACAATCCAGAATAACCAGCCCTACCAAACCGGGCATCAGCATTACGTCAGCCAGTTTCAGATAGCTGGCTTTCGTTCTTCCGGTAGCGGCGCCCAGGTAATGTAGCCAGGCGTGTTGTTCCTCTGCATGCTTCACAATAGAAAGGTCTATTCCATTACCCACAAACAGCATCTGGAAATCCGGAATTTGCCGTTGAATATGCTGGCAGCACTGTACTAGAAAATCGAGTCTTTTTTCCGAGTACATTCCACCAATATAAATGCCGACTGGTCCGCTACCCAACCCAAGTTTTTGCCGCAGGACTTCAAGCTCTTTTTCGGTAATACTTTCCAGGTCGTTATGTAACTGCCGGGTATCGATGGCATTGTCAACAGAAAACACTTTGTGAGCGGGCACCCCTATTTCGGTTAAAAACTGCTGTACGCCATCGGTATAAGCAAACCAACCATCTGCCTGGTTTACCATCAGTAGTTTAAACTTATTTCTGAACGACTGTTGATTTACCTGTCGGTTAATGCCATGCCCCCAGAAACCCAGTTTGATGTAACCGGTGCTTCTTAGCGCCAGTAGATAATAATTTAACAACAGTTTGTTAGCCTGCTCAACAATAACCAAATCATTTTTTTTGATATGGCGCAGCACATTTTGCCAATACACAGGGAAGCCCAACAATTTTATGGTTTTTACATTTTTAAAAATTCCCCAGTCGATATGAGCACTGTCCGCCTTACTTTTGTCACTGGTATCGCCCTGACCATAAATAAGTAATAAATCGATACCCTGCGCATCGAGTACTTTTTTTAATGCTTCAAAAAACGGAATCCGATACTGGGGTAAATGCTTCTGAACAATTACTACTCTGCTTTTCAAATCGCTGCTGCTAATCAAATATTCATATTTATGTAAGCAAGGCTTATTGCCTCAATCCCTGCGAAGGTAATACTTTAGGAATATTTTTGGGAGCGTCGCTTCTTAACATTAACATCAGGATGATGAAGTAAAAAATATAAAACTCGTACAGAATAGAAGGATTGTCAGTGAGCATGAAAATGTTAAAATAAATCATAATCATAAAGGAAGCATAATTTTGCAACGCCATCCTGTACATAAAAGTAAAGATCAGGGCAAACATGATAACACCAAACTCAATGATATACTTTAATACATCGGAATGCATATGAATAAAAAAAACATTGGAATGGATGTGCTTATCTTCCAGAATGGTACCGATAAAGCCTAATCCACGGGGCAGCCAGGGGATAGAACCTACATAGTCGAACACATCTTTGTACATGGCTACCCTGCCTGAAAAAAGCCAGTTGGGAGGTATGCCCGTTAACTGGAACACGATTTCGTCGAAAGCACCCTGTGCTACCAAATAAAAAGCTATCGCAATGGCAAAATTGACAAAAAGCGCCATCAGACTCACTGTCCATTTGTTGGCTAGTATAAGCTTTTTAAAGGGTTTAAGCACAAAAAATAAAACCCCGGTAACCAATACCGCCACAATAATAATCCGTTTGGCTCCAATTATGGCCGACACAAATGAGAGCAGTGCTAATTTTTTATTGTTCTCATGCAAATACATAATAAAGGCGGCCCCATAAATAGAAGACAAAAAGTTTTCGGTAGGCGGTGTTACAAAGTAAAAAATGGATGACTCATAAGAAGCCAGGGCCAGAATACTTTTATAACTGATTATAAAAATGTAGATGAATGAAAAAACTATAAAATAATTGACCCCTTTTTTAATAGAAGTGGTTGAACTGATATTGAATAGCAGCAAGGTAGAGAACAGGGCTGTGTTGGTAAAATAGAACTCTTTAATATAGCGCACATAGTTGATATCGCCCTGTTCGTTCAGGATAACCCCGATGACCAGTGAAACTAGGCAGGCGCCCAGCCACAGTAAGGTAAATATGATAAACTTTTTATTAACATTGTACAACCTGAATACAGGCCGTTTCTGCATAATGTTAATAGCCAGTAACGCTGGAAATATGAGGTATTTCACATACCTGAGAATGTGTATCGATTGCGTAAATACAATAGCAAGCGCGATACCCAGCAATAACCAGAACCCCGTTTTCATTTTGGGGTTGATTTTAAACTTTGTCTTTAATTTGATGGTCGGCACAGGTAGTCAGGTTCTTATCGCAACAACAACCACAAATTTAGCAGGTAAAAACAGGCTTTCCTATTAATACAGCAGAGAGCATATTACTTTACTGATAAAAAACCGGTTTACAGGGTGGTAACTTGTTCTTAAGTAGTGGAGCAATAGTTTTAGGGTATTCTCCCCGGATTTATTCCGGGGTCCCATGAATGGGATGCCGGAATTCGGCAAAGCCTCATCCGGCAAGGAATACCTTATTACTTTTGCTCACCTGCTTATTTAAATTTATTGTAAAATCAGATAAGAACAAAGTAATGCGTTTTACTGCGCCTGATATTTATCTGAATACAAACCGATTTCTTTGAGTGGAATTTTCTCAATGTTCAGCTTTTTGAGCACTGATTTGCTTTTCGGATAAATTTCCCCCTTTACCACATTGATATAACCAGGAATTTCTTTGATAACTTCGTTATTTTCAACGCTATAGTATTCTTTTTTAGCGCCGTCGAGCAGTCGTATGCCATTGCCAAAGCAAATATTGTTTTCGATAACATTGCCGGAAGGGATAGCAGGGTTCTTATCCAGAATAGAAGCCAATGCCGGATACTGGGTACTGTAGGGTGGATTTTTATAGTTTATATCATCCAGTTTCTTGTACATCTGCCAGCCACCTTTTTCTACAATATAATCTTTAGCCCACGTAAGGCCACGTGCATCCAGAAAAATAGCGATTTTACTTTTAATGAATACGTTGTTCGTTATCTCATTATCATGACCGCCACCCATAAGCACACCGCGGTCTACATCGTAAAATAAATTAGCATGTACTTTATTTCCCGAAGAAGCGTCGTCCAGGTAAACTGAGTTCACACCATGCGCGCCCGGCGCATGGATATGATGAAAATAGTTGTATCGTACAATGTTGCCCCGCTTGGTCCAGTCTCTGCCAATATAAAATCCACCCACATCGCCTGATTCTTTCGCAAGGTCATGGATTTCGTTGTATTCCAGCAGGTGGTCATTGCCATCGAAAATAACTCCCTGGCTTGGGGCATCGTGGATGCGGTTATGCGAAACTCGGGTACCCACCCCATCCAGTTTAATACCGGCATTCATCCAATTGGTGCTACTGAAATTATAAATATGGTTGTTGTCTATATAATTCTCACCAGAGGTTAATGTTTTTCGGTCACCACCGGAAACTACCATACCTTCATCGCCGATGTTGTAAATTTCACAACTCTGTATGCCATTTTTATAGCCATTTTCTACCACAATACCCCGGGTACCAATGTTCCGAACGGTACAGCCCGCAATCTTGGTGTTTTTACAGTTGCTCATTTTTACGCCGATACCTCTGGTATATTCAAAATAAAAACCTTCCAGACTTACGTTGGATACACTGTCCATGGCAACCATTTCATCTTCCAGCAGCGAAATAAATACCGATCCTTTGTCTATAGGCGTGGGTGGCCAGAAATATAATATTCCCGTTTCCCGGTCTAAATACCACTCGCCGGGGCTATCCAGTTCTTCCAGAATATTAAAGGCATAATAACGCTGGTTTTTGGTATACCCAAAAATTCCATGCGGGCGGCGTAAAATAAATTCATTCATTGCCGTGTCAATCCTTGCTACACTTACATAAGATTCCGCATAATCGTGTGTCCAGAAGCCATGAAGCCATATGTTCGGGTCATCGACCCAATTATTTGGTTCGCTGCCTTTATAAGTAAATCTCCCAAAATGTTTTCCTATCGGAATGCCATATCGCTTAATGCGTTCCAATCCTCTGTTTTCCTGCTTTCCGGTTTGCGGCACCGAATCTATCCGAGACCAGCCTCTGTTTGGGAAGCGGGCCATTGTCATGCGGTCGCCATTGAAAAAAAGATCGAGACCCTGCGGACGGGATTTCCGGCCAAATCCTGTTGGCTTTATTGTGCCATAATTTTCGATACCCCTGCCTTTTAAGTTGATCTGATAGATTTTGTCATGGTACTCAGGATCAATCCTTTTCAAAGCTTTTTCATTGCTCAGCGGCTCAAAACCCTCAACTTTTCTACCGCCAATAAACTGAACCAGTTGTCCGTTATAGGGTTTGTAAATAATTTCCGTCTGCTCGGTGCCGGAGTCTTCCGCTCCAAACCGAATGGTGCTGTCAACCGGATAAATACCAGGTTTTATATACACCGTGAATTTTCCTTTTGGCAGCTTTTTTTCTTTTTTTAATTGTTGAACCGCCTTTCGGGCCGCTTCCAGCCCCTCAAAAGGTTGTTCAAATACCACAAGTTCGTTTTTGTTTTTATTAAAAGGGACATAACTGGCTACAAGGGTATTTATCAGAATGAGCAATACCATGGTAATACCGGGAAAATTATTCTTCATTACGTTAAAATAAAAATAGCTAATTGGGACAAAAATATAATGAGGGTTTACTCAATTTACAGGTTGTATTTAAAAATTAACTTCAGTTAGTATTTACTTTAACATAAAAAAGATGCCAGAATAAGATATAAATCACAAAAATTCAATATAAACTTTATCAAAGGCAAATACTGAAAACAAAAATGGAATATTTGTCATAAAGTCTGTAAAGGGAAGTAATATAATGAGAGATTGTTTTTCTTAAAAAGAATTAAATATTTCCATTATTTTCTGATATTTGATAGTTTTACCAGTCATTTTTATTTGTGCTAAAAGAATTTACGATGCAGTTTCTCAGAAACATATTTACTCGTTTCCCCCGCCTGAAGCGATTTTCTAAATCGATATATTATTTTCTCAGGGGCGAACCTCAGGTTAATTATTCCGAAATATCTGAAGAGTTGATTAAGAAATGTGTGAACAAACCCAACCCAACGTTATTAGAAATTGGTTGCAACAGCGGTGGACACACACTGTGGATTCATAAAATGTTTAAAAAACCAACCATCTACTGTTTCGAACCTGATCCAAGAGCAATTGGCCGTTTCAGAAAAAATATTGAGAAAGATCATCCTGATATCACATTATTCGAAATGGCGTTGAGCGATCAGAATGGTGAAATTTCTTTTCATCAGAGTGGAGGAAGTTATGATGAAGCGCAAGCCAAGGCCATGCCGGAAGGATACGACTTGTCAGGGTCTATCCGAAAACCTAAAGATCATTTAGAGGCGGTTCCCTGGGTTACTTTTGGTAATACCATAACGGTAAAAACCAGAACTTTAGATTCCTGGTGTGAGGAACATGGCATCGAGGAGATTGATTTTATCTGGATGGATGTACAAGGAGCTGAACTTGATGTGTTCAAAGGCAGCATAAATACCTTGCGAAAAACACGGTTTGTGTACACAGAATATAGCGACAGACAAATGTATGAAGGGCAGGCCTCTCTTAAACAACTAATTGACTATTTGGGTCATTTTAAAGTTTTAGTTCGCTTTCCGCATGATGTACTACTTTGGAATACTAAATTTGAGTTCCAGCCTGAAAGTGTGCTTAAATACATAAAACTGTAGAATTTCCAGATCTAATATAATTTGGGTTGATGGTGCCATATTGGCTAAAATTAATAAAATAAATTATTTAAACCCTCTATAAAGTAGCCAGCAATGGAGAAATCTGCCGGAATGCTTTCTCAAAACGCAAAGCGCAACCTGTTATGAAAGTTTGTTTTATAATGGCCTTTCTTTTTTGGGCAGCACCAATCTAACCGAATCTCATGAATGCATGGTAATAATTTCAACTGATACCGGGCAACTTGCCAACCGCTTACTAATTTTCTGTCACTTTATAGCCAATGCTGTTGAATACGATTATGCTCTGTACCATCCTTTCTTTCATGAATACGCGCCATATTTTGAAGCCACTTCCACCAATAATTTTCTGGGGCAGAAAATAAGTGCTAAACCTGTTTTTAAAAATGAAACGCTGAATAAACTGGCTGTAAAAGGTTTGAAAGCTGGCATTTACGTGCTTTCCTTTGTTTTGCCCAAAACCCCATTTTATCAGATTTTTCAGATTATTACCACCAACGATAAAACGCGAACCATATTTGACCTGAACCATCCGGATTTTATTGCTACCTGTAAAAGAAAAAAGGTTTTTGTACAGGGCTGGCATTTTCGGGATTTTACACATTTCAATAAACACAGCGATTTATTGCGTACTTTGTTCCGGCCGAAAGCAGCTTATCTGGATAATGTAAACAGTTTGATCAGCAGGTGTCGCCAAAATTATGATGTACTGATCGGCATCCACATCAGATTGGGCGATTACCTCACGCATCAGGGTGGGAAGTTTTATTTTACACAGGAAGCATACCGTAATTATATGGTACAAATAAAAGATCAGTGTAAGGCACCGGAGCAGCGCATTTTATTTGTTATCTGTTCAAATGGTGAAATTGACCGGGAGGTATTTTCCGGACTGAACGTGGAACTGGGTACCAACCATTTTATTGAAGACCTGGTTACGCTTTCCAGTTGCGACTTTATATTAGGGCCACCCAGCACCTTCTCTATGTGGGCTTCTTTTTATGGTAAGGTTCCCTTATTCCATATTAACAAAGAAATAAAGAATGTAAAACTGGACGAATTTAAAGTGTACCCCAACTAAACGCTTTTATTTTTTGGCAGTTGACTTACGTTTGAAAACCTTCGCTATTTCCGACAAATAAATTTTTACATAAGGACTTAAAAAATAACCAGGCCAAAGCAGGCCGCCATATCGTTTGGCAAAAGCTTTCCATTCTTTGATGGGTAACCCTTTGACGGAAGTTGCCCTTTGCAGCCTTTTTTTCAATCCCAGGCTGGTATCGCGCCAGCTGCCTTCCACAGCATTTTTAGAACAATAGCCCAGGTAGCCAGGCGCGATAAAAATTTTGGCACCCTGCCGTGCAGCCCGAAGCCCATAATCGAAGTCGCCCAGCGAATGGGTAAAAGCCGGGTCCAGGTTGCCGACTATTTTTGCCACAGCCTTCGGAATTAAAACGATATTGCCATTCATTGTTTCACATTCCTTAATCACCGTATCGTCGGGCTTCACATGTTCGAACCGCAAAGGCGCATACAATGATTTCCTTACTAAGCCGCCATAAGTGAAAGCTGACGTTTCAAAATCCTGGGTAGATCCGGTAATGATGCTGCATTCATTGTGCCTGGCCACGGCCTGCCGGTAGCTTTCGCAAAATACTTCCAGCGCATTGGGTTTTAGGGTGGTATCGTCGTTTAGCCACATATAAAAATCATGATCATTTTCCATAGCGGCCTGAAAAGCCACCCGCATGCCTCCATTCCAGAAATAGGATCCGTCGCCCTTCAGTACGGTTACCTGCTCAAAAGTACTTTTAATGCGCTCGCCGGAACCGTCGGTAGAGCCATCGTCGAATACATACACGCTGACCGCGCTGAAACAAGCTTTTGAGGCTTTCATCAAAGCATGCAAACAGGCTATAGTTTTATCAGAACGGTTATAACAGGCCAGAATTACAGCTAAAATCATACAATAAGACTTTTATACAGGGCAGCATACCGCGAAATAATATTTTCCAGATTATATTCTTTCGCTACATGCGCGATACATTTTTTACTCAAGTCACCCGTTTGGTTATGCGTTATAATCCATTCAATACCTTTTGCCAGATCGGCTTCACTAAAAGGTGTGGCTAAATATCCGTTTTCCTGATGCCTTACAATATCTTTCGGACCCGAACTGTTAAACCCGGCAACGGGCGTACCACAGGCCATAGCTTCTACAATGGTTTTACCAAAAGCTTCCTGCACCGAAGGCATTACGAACACATCGGACGCGGCATAAGCCACCCGTAGTTGTTGCGGATCAGCAATGTAACCCAGATTCACAATTTCGTGCCGCGTGTGTACATATGACCTGAAGTCGAAACTACCGAAAGTAACAATAAGCAGCTCAGGTGGCAGGAAGGGAATGGCATCGATAAACTTTTGTAGTCCTTTGTAGCGGTAATTGATATTCACGGCGCCTACCAGTATAATTTTACGATCAGCAGGCAGGTTTAACTCTTTTCGGGCCTGTGCTTTATCAACCGGATAAAAGTATTTCAGGTCTACGGTATTTCTAATCACCTGAACTTCTTTATTAAACCGGATGGGGCTGTCGTTTAAAAATTCTTTCAGCCATTCGCTAATTACTACCAGTTGTATATTCTTATTAATTTGTTTGTTTTTCTTTTTAAATAAAGAACGTGACAGGTCTTTTTCGGACTCACTTGCTAAAATCGGGCATTGGCCACAACCCTTCCGGTAATTGTCGCAGGATAAGGAATAATGACAACCACCGGTACCTACCCACATATCCCGGATGGTCCATAGCGCGGGTTTTTTTATTTTTTGTAAAAACCTGATACTGACCATACCATGATTAATCCAGTGAAAATGAATAATATCGGCCCACTGATACAGCGGATGCCGCCTGATGTTATAACCAAATACGCCCGGACTGAATGGTGAATTTTTGTCTCTTTTAGGATAAACGCGTAATAAGGCCCTATCGAGTATACCCAACACGTTAATCCATTTTTTTTCTGCTGAAGTGCGGGCCAGGCCATATACTTTTAGTTTTTCATCGCTTTCCTGCTGCAGAATCATCCGTGAATCTATACCAGCTTCCCGCAAAGAATTATGCAAAATAATAGCTCCTTTTGCCGCTCCGCTTTTTTTTGATCCAGCAACTACGTGTAATACTTTCACAATTTAATATTAATTAGTATTTTGCTGAGATAAACCACTACCCCTACATGATTGTTCGTAAGATATCCTTAGTAGCCGTTTTACTCCTCATTAATTTTAGTATTTATGCCCAACATCAGATTTTTGTAGCGCAAAATGGCGATGATCAGCATGATGGCACGATCAATCACCCGTTCAAATCTATTAAAAAAGCAATCAATTATTTAAAGTCATCCGAAGCCAACGATATTAAAATAATATTCAGAGAGGGAGAATACGATCTTTCTCACCCCATTGTAGTAGACAGCCTTCTGATGCATTCCTTACAAAGGTTAACTTTTATGGCCTATGCTGATGAAAAAGTAGTGATTTCGGGAGGCATTAACGCCCATGAATGGAAGGCTTTTGATGGGGATATTTATTACACCGAATTACCCGAGGATACCAAACCGTTCCGAAGCCTTTATATGAACGAAACTAAACTGGTACGCGCACGACACCCTAATACCTGCAATTATTATAACTATAACTGGAATGACAGCCTTGCCAGACTGGAATCAAAAAATCTGGATTTACCAGCAGGTTATTCCAACTCATTCGACAATCCGACGGAGGTTTTTCTGCAGCGAATCTGGTCAACCGACATTTTCAGGCTCAGTTCTATTTACGATGTGGGCAAATACTCAGTAATGAAACTTTTTCCTGATAACGACCCCGTATTCAAAGAAAGAAATCACACCAAATTACCCGATCAGGCTTTTCACCTGGAAAACAATTTCGCCTTTGTAGACGATGAAAATGAATGGTATTTTGACCAGGAAGACAAAAGACTGTATTTGAAATTTCCTCACGGTTTGGATTCTCTCAATCGGGCCCATGTAAAAATTCCACAACTCGAGCAACTGCTGGTAATTTCCGGGTCGTCGTCGGAACTGGTCAGAAACGTAACTTTGCAGGGTATTACCTTTGCCTATATTAATGGCACTATTTCCAGTACGGTAGGGTTTTATGTTACCCAGGCCAACATCCCGGTCAGAAAAAAGAACCCGTTACATGCTGCCATAGAGGTTGAAAACGCAAGAAACCTGAGAATTAAGGATAATAGTTTTATGAACCTGGGCGGCGGTGCTATTTTGTTTGAAACTAATGTAAAAAGATCTGCCATTGAAGGTAATGTTTTTAAAAATGTTGAGAAAAACGCGGTTGCGGTCGACTGGAACTGGAAGGTTGAAGACAGAGCCCACCATTGTTCTTTCATTAATATTTCTAATAATTTGTTAACCACCATTGGTTACGACTATCCAGGCGCGGTCGGAATTTTTGTAGGATTAGGCGATTCGATAATTATAGAAAACAACCATTTGTTTGACCTGGCCTATTCAGGCATTAGCGTAGGTATGGGGCATAGCTATAATATTTCTAACGCTAAAAATAACATCATCAGAAGCAATTACATCAGTTATGCTTTAACGCTACTAACTGATGGTGCTGCCATTTATACCTTATCGAATCAGCCGGGCACCAAGATTTATGGTAATTTTATGGAAAATATTCTGAAGTCTCCCTGGTCAGCCCCTTTTTATGCCTCGTCGGGTATTTACCTGGATCAGGGTTCCAGTAACATCAATTTATATGGTAATAATTTTGAGAATGTGTACATACACTACACGTTTAATACTACGGCTATTACGAATTTTATAGACCTGCCATCCGATCAGGAACCAGCTGCTGTAAAACCTTTAGGCGGAGCCCATACGGTGGCCAGTGGTAATAATAGCAGTAGCAAATACGGTTTATCATTTAAATATCGCCCTTTGCTTAAGGGAAATTTAGCTTCAAACATTTGCTACGGAAGCTGGTTTAATGAGAGCAACCTGGTAAATATCAAATTATATCCAAATCCGGCCAGCCAGCAGCTAACGTTATCCAATTACCACCTCACCTGGTCTGATTATGTGAATTATCAGATTTTAGATACCAGCGGAAGTGTAATTAAGTCGGGGGGCGCTCCTAATTACTTCTCTGATAAATTTTTACTGGATGTAAATGATCTACACGATGGTATTTACCTGTTGTATCTTACCTTCGGCAAATATATGTCGGTGAAAAAATTTGTTATCAGGCAATAAAAAGGTCGCGCAAAAATGAAAAATTACCCTGAAAGTAACGTTTATATGCACCGCTGCTCAACAATTGTAAACTTAAAGTAAGGCGTTTCATACCCGTACTTTCCAGTACTTTTATTCTTTTTTTTCTTGCTGCTACCACTGTTTCCAATAGCCGCTCATATTCACGGATATACGCTTCCAGCCTGGTTTTATTATAAACCAAACGGCTATCCGTGTTTTTTATGCTGGTTAATTTTTGGTACATCACCTGTACTTTTTCATTAGCCTGCGTAAACTCATTAATTTTTTTTCGGCTCTTTTTATAGAAATCCTGACCAGCCACTTTTCCTCCCTGCTCCATGGCATTCAGGTACGTATCGGCTCCAAAATTAACCCCATGTCTTCTGTAACACATTAAACACTCAGACACGATTTCCACTTCTGAAATAGCGTGTAGTATTAAAGCAATCCAATGGTCGTGCATCCAGGGGGCTTCAAGGGGAAGTAGCAGGGGTTTATGTACTGACCTGAAACCAGTTAAACACCCTTTAATATCCACATTATGTACGACCTGCTCTACCGTTCTGGGCTTCGCAAGATTGTAGGCGGTTCTTGACTGAAAAATGGTATATCCGGCAGGTTCCAGGTTTTCGTTTACAACCTGGGCATCGCTGTATACAAACCCTACTGTGGGTTTGGTTAGGAAAACCTGTGCCATGGTTTCAATTTTATGCGGTTTCCAGCAGTCGTCCTGATCACTTAAAAAGATGAGGTCTCCTGTACACAAACTAATTGCCTTTTCAAAATTTTTAGCATAACCCAGGTTTACCTCATTAAAATAAATCTGAACGATGTCTGGATATTGTTGGGCATACTGTTTTAGCACCTCAGGGGTCTGGTCTTTAGACTGATCGTCGCAAATTATAATTTCATCGGGAGGTACCGTTTGGGTTAAAATACTATCCAGTTGCCGTGGAAGATATTTTGCCCCATTATAACTGCATACTGCTACCGAAATTTTATAAGAACCTTGCAAATCAGCTATGTATTAAATCAGAAATAAAACCTTTGAGCCCATCGGAATATTTAAAATAACGAAATTTCCACAATTCTTTGATTAGCAGGGAATAACCAGATAGACCACTACCACTGGCTTTCCATCGGTTCCGATAATGCATGGCCCTGTTACAGGTGTCGGAAAGTACTTCTTTAGAAAGGGGTATTCCCATTTGGTTGGCATGTTCCACAAACTGAATAAATCCTTTCAGTTTTTTCAAATAGAAAGAATAATAAAAAGCCAGTGCTTCCCGTTTCATTGATTTCGCGGACTGGCTGCTGTTTGCTTGTTTTTTAACAGCTCCAATCTGGTTGCCCCCATGTTGCCTGTATTTAACCAAGGACAGGTTGATAGGTTTGATTTTAGAAAAAAGCACAAAACCCAGCGCCAGCCATTCGTCATGGCCAATGTAACTGGAAAAAGGCAAAAGTTTATCCTTAAACTCCGTTTTAAAGGCCAGGGCCGCTCCGGTAACTTTCGGATTTTCCATCAGGTGCTTCAGAAGCTGTTGAGTAGAGAGGTCATCGAATTCATTCACCGTAAATCCCACATAATCCCACAGGGTATACCGGAGGGTATTTAAATCAGCGTCTACTACATCGGCATTGGAAAAAAGGAGTCCGGCATCTTTGTTCTTTTCAAATTCCTGTAGAAAGACCTCAATTTTGCGATTATCCCATACATCATCCTGATCGGAAAGAAAAATAATATCACCAGTAGCCAGCCGGATGCCCTTTTCAAAATTCTTAACATGCCGCAACTGACTGTTATTATTGTGGAACAATTGAATAACCGGACCGGCATCTTTGTTAAGAAAAGGATCGAGAAGGGCAATGGTGTGGTCCGATGAACGGTCATCGCAAATAATGATCTCATCGGGTGGCACGGTTTGGTGAATTATGCTCTGTAGCTGTTCGGTAATATATTTTTCACCATTATAAGTGCACAATACTACCGATATTTTATCTTTCATGTTGTGAGTTGCCATTCAGATGAACCCTGCACAAGGTGGTTTTTCGCTCCTTGAAGTTATCAGGGATGCTTTTTCGCTGTAAAACTTTTGCCGGGTAAAAAAATGCCAGCTTTTTAGATAATTTCAGAATGGCAAAATAACTATCAATAAAAGTATACTGAAACCCTGTGCTCATATTTTTCTGCTTTATTTTATTCCAGAACTTCCGATAATTAACCTTTGTTTCCGGATATTTGGTTAAAAGCTCTTCAATAAAACCAAAAACTGTTACCTTAATTTCTTCCAGATATTCGCTTTCTTTTTTCTCCTGAATCAGCAGGTCGATCAGCGACATGCTTACCTCTAATTTCTTTTCCAGTTGCTCCTCTGAAATAAAAGGAACCTGGCTGATACTGGTAGCACTGTGGCGTCGGCAAAACATATCGGGTTGCGCATCATAGAATTTTAAATAGGTAGGTTTTCGAATGAGAAGGCGGGTATGAAACTCAAAATCCTGCCAGAAAGGAAGCGCTTCATCGAAACCCTGTGTAGCTACCACATAGCTTTTTTTATAAATAGGGCTGCTGGTTTGCCATACCGCATCGAGGCGCAAAAACCTGATCAGATCGTCTTCGCCCGTATCAATATTCCACAAAATATTCATATCATCCTTATCTTTATGGAATAAAAGAATGGGAAATACCCAGAAATCCGGATTAGGGTATTTTTGTATGGTTTGAATGCGTTGTCGCAGGCAAAAATCAGCCAGTTCATCGTCTGAATCCAGAAATATTATGTATTCGCCCTTTGCCTGTTCGGCACCTATATTACGGCATACGGGTGCGCCTTTGGGCAATCGATTTCTCCTGAGTAAACGTATGCGCTCGTCTTTCTCTGCCAGCTGTTGTACCATTTCGAAAGAGCCATCGTCAGAGCCATCGTCTACCACTACTGCTTCCCAATGCTGGTAAGTTTGCGCCATTACCGAGCCCAGGGTTTTTTGCACTAGGTTAACGCGATTGTAGAGGGGAATAATAATAGAAATTAATGGGGAATGCCGCATAACAAGGATGTGCTATTTGAAAATTTTTCTCAAAATTTTCTCAAACAGGTTTTCTTTGTTCATTTTTCTTCTTTTTTCACGCATTAAGTTAATAAAATATTCAGAAGAATGTTTAGGATCGATGTAAGGATCCTGGTTAACCCGCCAATCGTTAAGGTTGTAATTGAATTGTTTAAAATACCTTTCCATAAGCGGAAGAAAAAACTTTTCATCTTCCGCGGTAAACCAGTTTCGCCAGGCTCCGCTTTTTTTAGTGCGCACCACACGCTGATGCACATGGCCTATCCGCACATCTCTTTGCAATGGAATACCCATATACGCCTCCAGTTCATCCACATTTTTCTCCACGAAATCTTCGTAATAATGAATATGAAACGCTGGAAAACGCTGGATAAAATCCACCATGCTATCAAACCGGCTAATGGTATAATCTTTAAGCTCGCTGGCAGAGCGGTCGCAAAGCTTTTGAAACAGTTCCACCATGGAAATACTTTCGGGATTTTTCTCTTTCTCTTTTAACAGTTTAATAGCTTGCCGCCGTTCTTTGTACGATTTTTCCCAGGTAACATGGTAGCCGCCAATATAAATCAGCTCACTAATCATATTATCGCGTGGATCGCGTACGATTAAAAGCTTTTTATCGCAGGCAGCTATAATTTCGTTGTAATAATTATCTTTCAGGAAACTGGGAAAGAGCAACAGCTTGGCTATCAAATGCTTGTCGGTATGAATCCGTTCCGGATTTTTGTCATATTCATACCGCTCGAAAATAATTTCGGTTTCGCCGGTTAATGAATTCTTAATTAAGTAATACAATCCGGTAGTTCCGGATTTCGATAAACCAATAATCAGGGTTTTCACATGTATAAAATTTGGTTTTGATTTTTACAATCAATCAGCAAAGGTATTTATTAATATTAAGAAATAATTTTTTGACAGGATAATACACCCTGATGTAAAAATAAAATGACTGATTTATGTCTTGTTCAATGCTGTTTCGATAAGTTGGTTCAGCACAGCGATGTGTTTTTCCATGGTATAATTTTCTTTGATCCGTTGCCTCGCTTTTTCTCCCATTTGCCTGGCAAGGTTTTTATCAGCCGCGATTCGCAGCATGCATCCGGCCATTGCCCGCACATCTTTTTCCGCTACCAGAAAACCATTCTCTCCATGAATAATTACATCCTGAATACCGGCATGGCGGGTAGCCACCACCGGTAAGCCTGCTGCTCCGGCCTCTAAAATAGCTACCGGAGTACCTTCAGCATCACCATTTTTGGCAATCACTGAATGTTGCACAAAGCAATAAGCCCTTTCAAAAAGGGGTAAAATTTCATGATGAGCCGCCTCGCCCTGAAAGATAACTGCCTTTTCAATATTCAGTTCTTTTACCAGATTCTGGCAGTGCGCTAATAACTCCCCATCGCCTACTAAAATTAACCTGGCTTCTGAATACTGCTGATATACCACATGAAAAGCTTGTATGGTAATGTGGGGCGCCTTTTTATCAACAAACCTGCCCACCGCTATAAAATTTAAATGCTCAAAGTCTGGTTTCAGCTCAAAAAAGTTGGTACGGGGACCATACGGATTAAGCATCAGTTTTTGTTCGGGTGCTCCCAGTTTTTTGAGGTTAGTCAGCATAAAATTCGAAACCACAACCATAAAACTGGCATACTGAAACATCGCCTGGTATTCCGCTTTATATTTTTCCAGCGTGCTGTACGCGTGGGCATCGTATCCATGAAAATGTACAATGAGGGGAATATTCAATGACTGGCAAACGTCATACACTTCGGCGCCTACCGGACCAAATTCCGCGAAGACCAAATCTACTTTTTCATTTTTCAGGTATCGGATTAACTGCGGATTTCTAAAAGTTTTTTTATAAAGCTTTGTCAGTTTTAGTTTATTAAAAACTTTTTTTACAAAAGATGATTCTTTTAATTCATATTGCTTGTCGGCAGATGCCACCGGAAAAAAAATACCATACAGGTGAAGCATATCAGCCTGGAGCAGGTCCAGGTGAGCCTGAATAAAAGTGGTGGAATAAGTAGATTGCTGTGGGGTAAGAATGGCTATTTTATACATGTGTGGCATCTCATGATTAAAGCAAATACTACTTTAATTATTATAAAGTTTTGAGTGAGGTACAAAAGATAGGGTAACTATTAACAACATTACCCTTTTGTTTTTTTCTGTTTTCTGGCTAATTTCCTGTTATTTAATTTAGAATACACTTTTTTGTAAACCAAACCAATTGGTGTGATGTTATTGTATTGGCAAATTTTATAGAATTCTTTTCTGAAAATATCTGTAAAATACGGAAACTGGCTAAACCACTTCTTCAGTACTTTGTCTGATAATTGGCATAGGGTACTACTTTTTAACGTTGGAATGTCCGAAGCCTTTTTGATAATAATAGCCTCTTCCAGAATTCTCCTTATTTTTTTTTCATTACTGTTATGAACACGGGTTGTATTCATATGTTTTCTGAAATAATTAAGCGGAGAGGCTATGAAACCAATTTTATTATTTTTCAGCATCAATACCCACAACAGCCAGTCGCCCGCCATGCGCATGACCGCCGAAACGGAATCGTAGCTTTCTAAAAACACACTTCTCTTAAAAACTACAGCACTGGCATTTGGTATCACATTCTTATAAAGCATATACTGTTCAATAAACTGATTACCATCATACACAAAATCATTTTTCCAGATGTTGGGTGTAAAATCTTCTGTCCAGAATATTCGGTTTCTGAAGGTTTCATTTTTTTCATTTACATCATTTGACTGTGAATAGGCCAGCGCGATGGCTGTGTCTTTTTCAAAAAGCGGCAAGATTTTCTCCAGAAAACGCGGATCGGAATAGTCATCACTTTCGGCCATCCAGATGTACTCCCCACTGGCTTTTTCTATTCCTTTTTTCCATTGTTTAAAAGGGGAACCGCTATTCGTTTCATTAAAAATGAGTGCTTTTACCTTAGGATGCTGTTCATATTTCTTCAAAACCGCCTGACTGTTATCCGTAGAACAATCATCCAGAATCAATACTTCAAAGTCGGAATAGGTTTGATTAAGAATACTTTCCATTCGTATATCCAGGAAAGCGGCATGGTTATAATTAGGCACAATTACAGAAACAGTAGGCATAACAGCAGGAATACAATGTAGGTATGGCTTAACTAATTACCTCAGCAAATTTAATATACCCTCCGGTAACCAGCAGGCTTTCAGCATTACAGCAATAAATTTTATTGTCTGATTTCTCCAGATTTTCCAGAATGTAATCGAATTTATCGAACATGGTAGTTCCCTCATAGCTCACCGCGCTAAAATGCTTATTTTCTTTTTTGATAATGTTGGTAGTCCAGTCGGTAGCATCAAACTTAAGCTGTTTCAATTCCTCTTCATAAAAATACTTCGACGAATTAAAATCGGTACCAATCAGTTTTATGGTATAACCCGGAAAGCATACAGAGATGTAGTTGAGTACGGTAGTGAGGCTACCCCGGTAGTGAAAGAGATAATCATCAAGCGATTTGGCCCACTCTCCTCCTTCCAGCCAACCGGTAGGTTTTATTTGCCGCACCACGGCACTTTTAGGCACATGAAACAGCGCCATTTCTTTAAACTCTTTTCTTAATACTTTTAATACTTTCCACTTAAGATACAAAAAAGGATTTTGAATAAAGAGTAGCCTGATATTTTTACGAACAATAAAAACTATGTTTTTAAGATTATCTTTTCTTACTTTTTTAATAATATGGCGAAGCATGTTTACCGAAGACTCACTAAAAGCATCCACAAAATAGATATGGGTAGGAACAATCCCTGCTTTGTCGTAGAACGCGCCAAACTTGTTTACGGCAAGTTTAACAGGGGCATTATTGATATAAGCTCTTTCTGCCTCTGTCAACCGGCTCACCGATTCTCCGCTTCCCAGTACAAAAAGTTCTTTTTTCATCTGTAATTAATAAAGAATAATCATTTTCCGTTTGGCTGAGGAATCTATTCGGAAGACATGGAACTGTGAATCAGAATATAATTATCAACAAATTCTCTGACGGCGCCATCGCCCCCCTTTTTTGTAAGCTTTATAATGGGCAACGACTTTACTTTGTCAACGGCATTACTGGGACAGGCCGACAGCCCTGCTTTTGCCAGCAATTCAAAATCATTGATGTCATCTCCGATATAGGCAAACTCGTTAAGTGAAATATTTTCCTGGCTACACACTTTTTCCGCGATAGCAAGTTTATCTTTTACGCCCTGGAAAACATAATCGAACTTTAATTTCCTCGCCCGCCGGGTAACAATCTCGGTATCTTCGCTGGTAATTACTACGGTTTTGATGCCTGCGTTTCTGAGCAGTTCGATGCCCTTTCCATCCAATGTGCTGAATTTTTTAAGTTCATCGCCATTTTCAGAGTAGTACATGCCGGTATCAGTTAGCACGCCATCTACATCGGTAGCGAATACTTTAATGGTTGCCTGTGCCGATTTTTCCAGATGTTTGGTTACCATAAGCCGTTCGGCATATTCCCAGTCTTCTGGTTCATCCAGTTCTAGTTGGCTGTAAGCAGGCATTTCATATACACCAATTTTACTGGAAAGGCGATTTTCATTTTCCACGATATTTTGTACGCTGTTGATATAAAACGCGCCATTCTCAATCAGAATACCATCAAAATCCTGTCTTCTGGGTCTGCTTTTATAGTTATAATTAACAGGCTCGCCTGCATCGGACCAGAAAAACCGCTTCAGTCGCGCGCAGGTTAATACAGAATCGTAAGGCGCGGCACGCAACAAAGCAAATGCCTCATCAAAGTACCGCGCCTTTACAAACGGATTGGTAAGTTGCGATAACAGCAGTAAATCAGCGGCATTTAACTGTTGTGCCGCGATAAACTCCAGCATCAGTGCTTCGGTAGAAGATTGATCTCGGGCATTTTCTTCTTTCCGGTCGTAAATCTTTACCTTTTTGAAGTTAAAATTCTGTACACAGCTTTTGATTTCAGCACAATCGGTAGCTACATATACCGCATCGATGTTACTGGCTTTTTCCAGCTCTGTCAGGGTCCAGTAAATAAGTGGTTTCCCGCAGAAATTTTTAATATTCTTAAAAGGAATAGACTTGCTGCCACAACGAGCCGGAACAAGAGCAATATTCATTAACTTCTGAATTTTAATTTTTCACGCTGAACTTCTTCAATGTCCAGAATGTCTTTACTTTTGAAGTTAAGCGCTTTGTGAGCGGCTTTTAAATCGCGACACAGCTTACTAAGGCCGGTTGGCTCTAATGAGGCAGCATGGTCGGTTCCTTTCCAGGTTCGGTCCAAAGTAAAATGGCGTTCTACCCATTCGGCTCCCAGGGTATAAGCGGCAATGTCGATGGCAATACCTAAATGGTGACCTGAAAAGCCTATACTTTTTACTCTGCGCTCAAATTTTTCGCGGATGCGGGTTATTTCCAACAGGCAAACATCTTCAAATGGTACTGGATACCCTGAGGTACAGCTATATACTACCAGCCTGTTTTTGGCGGCACCGGTTTCTTCAAAAAACTTGACCAGTTTTTCTTCTTCTTCATGAGAAGTCATTCCAAACGATACGTGCACTTCTCCCTCATAATCATCTCTGAGCACCCGCAACATTTCGTAATGGGTATTTGATGCGGAAGGCACTTTAATCAGTTTGGGTTTAATACTTACAATTTCATGAGCGGAAGTAACATCCCATACAGAAGTAGAGTACTGAATACCAATAGACTCGCAGTGTTCCTTTAGTTTTTTGTGCTGATCCACATCCAGTTCTAGAAACTCACGATGGGCGCCATAGGTATCGCCATAAGAGTTACGCGGATTAGGATGTGGGGTGTTATATTGCTCGTCTGACAGAAGTTCTTTGGGATTTCTTTTCTGAAATTTGGCCACATCGGCATTGCATCTTTTAGCCTGATCAATCAGTTGGATAGCAATGTCCACATCGCCCATATGGTTACAGCCAATTTCGGCAATTACTTTCGGTGATTTATAATTTGTTACTGAATTCATAGTGTTACAGGTTAAGCTAAACTTTTACTTGATTTAGAAAAGCTTCCACATTTCGCTCTGTTTCTAACCACAAAGCGTCCTGCGAATCTTTTAACATTGATTTTATAGTTTGATAATTTTCATCAATATGATTCACCTTTTCGATAATTTCTTCGGTCAGGTTTTTGGATTTCACCAGTTCAATCCCCCATTCGGCATGGTTGATATCCTCCAGAAAATACATCATTTTATCGTGGGTAGCCAGGGTGATAATCGGAATATTGAGGCCAAAAGGAATCATTTGCGCATGGCCTCGCATTCCCATTACAATGGTAAATTTTTCGTAAGCACTATACACATCTTCTTTGGTGGCTCCCACCAGGTCTACAATTTCAAAGGGCACGCCTTTTTGACTGAACCAGATTTTTGCTTCAACATCCTGTTTTACGTGTACCAGGAGTACAATTTTCCAGCCTTCTTCATGAAAATGCTTTAAAGCATCGGCAATACCCCAAAGGATTTCCGTTTCTTTTCCCTGAAACCTGAGTTGGTGCCTGTCGAAAGCGATGTTTACAGCCAGCACTTTTTGGTCGGCTGCATTGGTTTTAATGCTTTGGTCAAATTTTGCGATCACCGTGGTAGCGCAGGGTTGGTATACAATTTTATGCTGTTGGTCTTCCTGTATATAATCTTTCAGCTTTGCCATACTGCCGTGGTTGCGAATGCCAAAAAATATACTCTTTCTTGCCAGAATATTCACATTATCAGTAAAATTTGAATGAAAATCGTCCTGTCCCCGGAAGCGGTTATAACCTACCGCAAATACAATCACAGGTTTACTGATTTTCTCCATCAGGTCGTTGGGGCAGGCCCATTGCCATCCGGAAATATTGTTAGGGTTGGTATCTTTCAGAAACAGGCCTCCACCGCCAATCAGTATGGCATCAAATCTATTCAGGTGCCTGATTAAGTCTTCTGTTACCTCCTCATGCAGATCGATTAACTGGAAGGAAATTTCTTTTTTCTCAAATTTTAAAAGGTCTCTTACACACTGGAATAACAGAATATCGCCCGTATTGGTAGACTTATGAAATCCCAGATGCGCGATGCGCATTTTCGATTGGTCACTGAAGTTATAGTCGTTTCTGACAGGGTTTTCAGTTTTAATAACCGTTTTTATTACTCTTTTAGCTTTATTCTTAATTTTTGATAACAATGACGGTTTATTTCGTTGTACTGGTTTTGGATTATAATTCGCTACTATCTCTTTGATTCTATCCGCATCATCAAAATACTTTTGATAATTGACAGTACTTTTTTTCTTCCTGCAAATAATATTGACAAAGCCACTAAATATAGCTTCGTTTAGTATTTCAAAACCATTTTTTACCAGAAAACCGCTTAAAGTTTTATTAGAAAAGGTATTAATGTGCACATCCCAGAAAAAGAAATTTTTATCAGGGCCATACATATGATCAATAGTTGGGCACTCGATAAAGAGGATAGCATTATCGTTTAAAACAGCATTAATCTTTGTTAAAAAAACGTTTACATCCTCTACATGTTCTATTACATGAAAAGTGGCTACCATATCAAATTTTTTCTCTAAACCGATTTCCTCCAAAAACATATTCTCAATCGGCACATTATATCGTTCAGCTCCTGCGTCGGCAAAAACTTTGTCAGGCTCTAAACCAAGCACGTCCCATCCCGCGCCTTTCATATACCGCAAAAAACTGCCGGTACCACAACCTATCTCTATAAAAGTTTTATGTTCAGTGCTATAGGCTTCGTCTTTTAAAACAGTGTCGAGTAACTCAAACCTTTTATAAGCCAGGGCCTCAGCGTGTTTAAATTTCTTCTCTTCCGGTTTTGCGCTTCCTCTGGCTTCCTGAGAAAATTTACCCTCTTTGTATTGTTCTTCGTGCTTTTTTATAGAAGGCCGGGGCAATACAAATACGAAGCCGCAATTGGCGCACACATAGTTGTTTACTTCTTTATCGCCTCTTCCTTTATCGTGTAAAAGTTCCAATTTACTTTCACCACATAGCTGGCATGTATGGTACATAAAAATCAATCTTATTAAGAATTTCTAATTTCCCAGGTAATTGGAAGGTTAACCAAACCGCCTTTACCTTTGTTATTACTTGTCTTGGATAAATCATCATAATGATTTTCTATTTCAAACGACAAGCAATCAGATTTAACCTCAATTGGTCCCTGGTTAATAATGCCTGTAGCCAGACTTACCGAATACTGGCCCAAAGTAAGAAAGCTGCTGGGGATCACAAACTTGGCGGTGTAGGTTCCTCCTTTTCTTTTTTCAAGGTATTCCGGAAATTTATCAGTATCCCAGTTTCTGAGGATAAGGATTCCTTCCTTAAACAACGACACCGACAAATTACTACCTACCAAATCCTGCTTCACTTTATATTCTACGCAAATCTCCACATTTTCTCCAGCTTGAATTTTGTCGTTGCCTGCCTTACTTTCCGCGCTAACGGAAGCTTTGATCATTGTAATTTTATGATCAAAATTAGGCTCAAAATTCACTGATCCTTCGTGGCTGCCGCTATAATTCTGTTCCAGATAGCGTGAGATTACCTCATCGGTTTCGCCAGAATACACCATTTTTCCATTTTGCAGCAGAATACCACGATGGCATAAAGTATTGATGGCGCCCATGTTGTGGCTCACAAAGAAAATTGTCCGCCCATGGCCTGCCACATCTTCCATTTTGCCCAGGCATTTTTTCTGAAATTCGGCATCGCCTACGGCCAGCACTTCATCAATTATCAGAATTTCCGGTTCCAGGTGAGCCGCCACAGCAAAAGCTAAACGCACTTTCATTCCCGACGAATACCTTTTTACAGGAGTATCCAAAAATTTTTCTACACCGGAAAAATCTACGATTTCATCGAATTTGGAATTGATTTCCTGGCGGGTCATGCCCAAAATGGTTCCGTTCAGGTAAATATTTTCACGGCCGGTGAGTTCAGGATGAAAACCTGTGCCTACTTCTAACAAAGAGGAAATTCTGCCATTAATCTCGATCCTGCCTGTGGTAGGTTCGGTAATTCTTGACAACAATTTTAACAAGGTACTTTTTCCGGCACCATTTTTCCCAATAATACCAATCGCTTCGCCAGTTTTGACATCAAAAGTTAAATCTTTAAGTGCCCAGAATTCTTCAGTAGCTGACCATTTATTCTTTGAGAACAAATTGGTGATGGATTCTCGTAAGCTGCCACTAGCAGTATTTCCAATTAAATACTTTTTAGAAAGGTTTTGCACATCTATAGCAATCTCTGACATATTTTTATGGTTTGATCAAACAATATCAGCAATAACCTTTTCTACTTTCTTAAAATAAAAAAGAGAGCTTACGAATAATAAGAAAATCATCGCAAAGGAAATGTAGGAAAGAAATACCGGCGGAGAAGTTCCTAAAACACACCACCGAACGCCTTCTATTAATCCGGCAACCGGATTAAGGTAGTAAATAATGGCGCCCCACTGTGGTATTTTTTTAATAATTATATCAGGTGGGTAGGCTACCGGAGTAAAAAACATACCAAACCTGACCAGAAAAGGTATAACCTGCTGAAAGTCCCGATACCTGATGGAAAGGGCGCTCAGCCATATTCCTACACCTAAAGAGGAAACAATGGTTAATAGGATAAAAAAGGGCAAAAAAACTACATTAGGCGAAAGTTTAAATTTGTAGAACAGGGCCAATATAAAAACAAGTCCTAATGCGATAGCAAAGTCAATTAATCCTACCAATGCCTTGGATAGAGGAATAATAAGCCTGGGAAAATAAATTTTTTGCACAATGTTTTGCGCCGCAATAATAGAGTTACCCGCCTGCCCCATTACGGCGGCAAAATAAGTCCAGGTTGCCAATCCACAGCCGGCATACAATAGATAGGGTACCTCTCCTGTGCCTATATTCAACCCCCGACTGAAAAGCAATCCAAATACCATCAGCGTTAATGCCGGTTGAATAAATGCCCATACAATTCCTAAAAATGTTTGCGCATATTTAATTTTAAAATCTCGGTAAGCAAGGGTATAAAAAAGGTCTTTATATGAGAATAATTCCCGTAAATTTAACTTAAAGATGCTTTGGTTGGCATCAATAATTACTTTTGTCATTAGTCAGAGGTTTTTATCTTGTAGTAGTCCACATACCAGTCTACAAAGTTTTGTATACCTTCTTTAATACTGGTGCTGGGCTTAAATCCTACGTCTTCCATTAAATCGTCTACATTGGCATACGTAGCGGGTACATCACCATCCTGCATGGGCATAAAGTTTTTTATAGCTTCTTTACCCACGCATTGTTCCAGTGCACCAATAAAATCCATTAATTTTACAGGCTGATTATTGCCAATATTGTATACTTTATAGGGTGCAAAGCTAGTGGATGGTTCCGGATTTTCCTTGTCCCAGTTGGGGTTTGCTACGGGAGCTTTCGGAATAAGCCGAGCGATGCCTTCTACAATGTCATCTACATACGTAAAATCACGTTTCATTTCTCCATTGTTGAACACATCTATGGGCTTTCCTTCCAGAATAGCCTTTGTAAACAGAAATAAAGCCATATCGGGTCTTCCAAACGGTCCGTATACTGTAAAAAACCTGAGTCCGGTAGTTGGAAGATTATACAAATTAGAATACGTATGCGCCATTAGCTCGTTGGCTTTTTTAGTGGCCGCATATAACGACATTGGATGATCAACATTATCGCTGGTGGAAAAGGGCATTTTTCTATTGCTTCCGTACACTGAGCTGGAAGACGCGTACACTAAGTGTTTAACGGGATAGTACCGGCATCCTTCCAAAATATTCAAAAAACCCTGCACATTACTTCCTGTGTATGCATAGGGATTCACCAATGAATACCTTACTCCCGCCTGGGCAGCCAAATTCACTACATAGTCAAACTTATTACTGGCGAAAAGGTTTTTAATATTTTCTCTATCTTCCAGATCAACTTTAGTGAACGAAAACTTATCGAATTGGTTAAGAATTTCCAATCGTGCTTTTTTCAGGCTTACATCGTAGTAATCGTTCAGGTTATCAATGCCAACTACTGCATACCCTGATTCGCATAATTTTTTCGCAAGGTGGAAGCCGATAAAGCCTGCCGCACCGGTAACCAGTATTTTTTCAGTGTTCATTTATATATTTTTTCTGATAGATTATAATCTCGCATCAACATATTGCCTGTCCAAACATCCTTTCACATCATAAATAACCACACCCTTTTTCCTGATATCATCCCAATTGAGCTCATTAAACGCATTATGGCCAACTGCCATTACAATACCTTCATAGTTACCTTCCATCTGGTCTACTAAGTCAATACCATATTCGTGTTTTACTTCTTCTTTACTGGCCATAGGATCATATACAGAAACTTTAATTCCAAAACTTTCCAACTCCTTAATAATATCAGTTACTCGAGTATTTCTAATATCCGGGCAATTCTCTTTAAAGGTAATTCCCATTACCAATACGTTGGCTTCTTTTATAGGATGCCCTTTTTTTAATAAAAGTTTCACTAATTTATTTGCCACAAAAATACCCATATTATCATTAATCCTTCTGCCCGACAGAATTACCTGCGGATGATACCCTAAACTTTCGGCTTTGTAGGTTAAATAATAAGGATCTACTCCGATACAATGTCCACCTACCAGCCCGGGCCTGAAAGGCAGGAAATTCCATTTGGTACCCGCTGCTTCCAAAACCTCATGGGTATCGATATCCATTCTTTCAAAGATCAGGGCCAGTTCATTTACAAAAGCAATATTGATATCGCGTTGCGCGTTTTCTATCACTTTGGCGGCCTCTGCTACTTTAATGGAGGAAGCTTTATGGGTACCTGCTGTAATAATACTTTTGTACAGCTGATCTACGGTTTCGGCCGTGCCTTCATTGCTACCGCTGGTTACTTTTTTGATACTATGAATGCGATGCGCCTTATCGCCCGGATTGATTCTTTCGGGCGAATAACCGCAAAAGAAATCCTGATTATAAACCAGTCCACTCATCTTTTCCAAAACTGGCACACATTCATTTTCCGTACAACCCGGATAAACGGTAGATTCGTAAATCACGATATCGCCTTTGGCAATAACTTGCCCTACGGTTTTGCTGGCGCTCAGCAATGGCGTTAAATCGGGTTTCTTATAATCGTCTACCGGAGTGGGCACCGTAACAATGTAGATATTCGCGTTTTTAATAGATAACGGATTACTGGAAAAAGATAGGTTCTCGGCGCTTTTCAATTCTTCTGACGATACTTCCAGGGTTTTATCAATGCCATTAGTGAGTTCAGCGATTCTGGTTTGGTTAATATCGAACCCTATTACTTTGTACTTTTTACCAAGTTCGACAGCGAGTGGAAGGCCTACATATCCTAAGCCAATAACGGAAATAATCTTTTCCATAGATCAAAAATTAAGTGTGTGCAAAAAAATTAGTTAACTTAAGAAGTTACTCTTGAAGTATATGTAAAAAACTCTGCCTAAAATAAAGGCAGTCCCGATGATAATGCCTAAAAAAATCGAGCTGATCATAATAAAGTTTTTGTTAGGTTCACTTTCCTGTAAAGGAACCTGAACGGGCTCTAAGGTGATAAACACGGGAGTTTCTTCCTGCACCTTAATTCTGGCCTGTTCCAGTTGCTGAGCAAGCCCCTGGTATACATTGGCCGTTAAACTGGATTCAGTTTGCAGTCTTTCCAATTCTGTAGCCGCTCTTGCGGTTACAATGTTGCTGTTTCGGTCTCTGAACATAGCTAATTTTTCCTGTGCTTTCCGGTACCTGTCGTTGGCTTCGTTGTATTGCTTCTCGGTAAACTCAAGGTTCTGCTGTGCTTTTTTAACCCTGTATTCGGAGATATAATTGGTAAGATAATCGACGGAAAACTCAGTGATACTGGCGGTAGCATAAGGATCGGGCATTTTGGCAGTTACCTTTACAGTACCATCGCTCTGAATTTCTGTTTTAATTCTGCTTCTCAATTCATTAATCACTGATATTTCTCTTCCAGACAGGGTAAGGGGCTGATTTTCGTCGAGATTATTAGAGGTGGTGGAATCAGCAAATGCTAATGTTTTTTGTTTAATGGAATTACTTTTCCTGGAGAACAGTTTATTTGGGAGCGACAAAAGCATACCAGGCAAACCAATGGTATAGGTTTTTACATAAGAGATGAATGGCTTTTCCTTAACCACTGTAAAATAGTCCAGCACAGTAGCTGTGGTATCAAGCGAAGAGAAATACAATTCCTGCTTCATAATATGCAGGTAAAATGGGGTACTTTCGGTAATACTGGGATACAGGTTTGTACTTAATGATCCGGAGCCGTTCATACCGCCCAAATCTAAAAAGCCACCAAACTGCCGAAGTAATCCTGAATTCAAAGAAGTGGTTTTTGGGTCAGATTGTGGCATAAGCGTAGTAGTAGCCTGGTATTCCAGTGGGCTTAAAAAAGCGTATAAAACACCCAGCACAAATAAAATGGCTGTTGTTATAAACACAATTTTCCGCCGCTGCCAGATACTCTTTGTTACCTCAACCAAATCTATTTCATCTTCCTCGAAGGTTCGTTCTTTAGTAGATTTTGGAGATTGCTCTCCCATTACTTCTCCCTGAGGTTGATCGAAATATCTCTTTTCTTCTGCTTTTTCTTTAGTTCTCAAGTACTGATATTTTAAGTTAATAAAACCTGGGTTATGGTAACCTACTTATTATGCTTATTGCAGATACAACTGAAAACCCAATACTAGCCAAGCCTGTTCCAATAGCTATCCATGCTTGTGGACTTAAACCTGGCCTTTCTGGTTGTAATGGAACAATAATTTCCGCTCCCGGTTTAACTTTTGGGTAATTATTAAAAAACAAGATCCTTTTAGTCCGATCTACCGATCCATTCGCATATACAATATACGATCTTTTTTTGTCTGCTTCTTTAGTAAATCCACCGGCTTGAGAAATATAGTCTAAAAAATTATTAGAATTCTCGTATCTGGCAGAAACAGGATATAGAAGTTCGCCGGATATCTTTACCGTTTGTAGTTCTTTAGGAATTTTTAAAGTGTCGCCAGGCTGGAGGGTAATATCGTATTTAGACTTTGGGTTTTGCAGAATTCTCTTTAAATCAATGCCAATGGTCTCAGTTTCCGGCTCCACTCTTTTCCGAAGCCGCACCCTGGGGTTGTTGTTAATTTGAGGTACAGAATAACTCTGCTGCAATAAACTGTAAGAAGAATCTGATGAAACACCTTCCTGCTCAATAATTCGCTCAAGAAAATCAGGGTTGAGCCGAACCAGCTTTGCGCCTTCGGTATAAGCGTATGGCGTAAGGCCACCTGCACGCTCAATTAAATCAGAAATTCGCTCATCCTTATTTTTGATAACATATTCGCCCGGAAAATTTATTTCACCTTTTATAGAAGCGGCACCCTGTTTCTCATAAGCAGGCGACTTCCTAATATAAATCTGATCAAATGGCTGTAAAACAAATTTAGAATCTTCCGGACTTAACGCTAAAGTTTCATTTACTGAAAACTGATGAATTTCAGCGGTTTTAAAACTCTCTACTGTACCGTTATTATCTTTAATCCGGCGCGCTACTTCTATTCTGGAACGTGAAGCCGATTCTTTAAACCCACCCGCGAGCGTAATAACATCCTCGAGGGTCATGTTTTCGATATATGGAAACTCGCCGGTAGTTTGTACCTCTCCTTTGATTCTTACATGGTACTCTTCCTTTAAATCAAAAATAGAGAGTACACGTACTACATCTTCTCTCTTGAGCATTACATCCGGATTGGTGCCGTTTAGCACTTTCTGAAGGTTGACCGCTACCGCCTCAGTAGTCAGATTGGGCTGTTTTCTAAAGATGAGTGCCCGATCAAGGAAGGCGTCTTCCGTTAATCCTTCTGCCTTTTCAATTAAAGAGCCTATGGTGAGGCTGTCGGTAAGCTCATAGGTACCACTTCTGAAAACCGCTCCTAAAATTTCTACCCGGTTTATATATCGGTCAAGAATTGAATCAATTTCAATTACGTCACCATTCTTTAAGGTAAATTCGTTTATCTGTTTTTCTCCTACATCTTCAATCCTTTTTTCACGAGACGTTTTCCGGGTTACTTTAAGGCGATGGGTATAGGCCTGGTCGGTATAACCACCACTAAATTTAATGGCATTGGCTACGGTTTCGTTATCCAGTACTTCATAATACCCGGGCCGCTTCACCTGCCCCATGGTTTCTACCCGTTTTTGAAAGGGTCCTACCCAAATCACATCCTGGTCCTGTAAACGGATATTTTCTCCCTGGTCTCCGTTCATGAGAAAATCGTATACATCCAATTTGCTGATAATTTTGTTGTTTCTTCGTACCAGTATATTTCTAAAAGAGCCATTTACTGTAGGCCCTCCTGACAAATACAAAGCATTGAAAACCGTAGCCAGCGAAGTAAGCGTATACGTACCGGGCCTTCTTACTTCTCCAACCAGCGTAACTTTGATGCTGCGAATATCTCCCAGGCTTACACTGGCAAAGGTATTGGGTGGATTTCCCTCATAAGATTTCAAACCCACATAAATTTTTGTAAGTCGATTTATAATTTTCTTGGAAGCTTCATCAATGGTTAGTCCACTTACATAAATAGGTCCCAGATTTCTGATTTGTACAGTACCATCGCGGCTTACCTGTAGCGGATAATTGGCTTCTGAAGCTCCCCAGATATCTACTACCAATTCGTCGCCCGGGCCTAGCTGGTAGTCGCCAGGTGTGGCAATGCTTAAGCTGGGCTCAAAAGTAAGCTCATCGTTGTTAAACAGGGTATAGCCAAATATTTTTTTCTCTTCCTCGGTAAATTCCTTTTCATCAAAAGAGCGTTGCGTTTGTCCTAATGAATCTGTCAGTTGCCCATTCAGGCTATCATTTTCTAAAGATGAAGACCGCTTTCCACCTGTTTGCATTTCCATCCGCAGCATGGTTAATCTGCTCCTCAGTTTTGAAGCTTCAACCCGGGGCATGCCCCTTACAATAGCCATCGATTCAATTTGCTCATCGGTATACCCCTCCTCATTGGCCCTTATAATGTATTGTTTGAGTTGATCGTCAGTAATCTGATCAGCTTGCACATTACTGAGGTTTTGCTGCAAGAGACTGTTATTGCTTTGCGCAACTATGGTATGAGTCCCTAAAAGTGAAGAAAATATGAAGATGAGTAATACCCTAATTAACATAACTTATGCGAAACAAGAAAAAGTTGCGTATTATAAATTGGCTTCAAAGCTATAAATTATGTATATATCTAACAAACTGATTATCATCTACTATTATTGCCGTTGTTCGGAATAGTATAGAATTGATTATTGGTCAGTTCTCAAAGGTTATACCATAATAATTAACTTTAAGAATTAATTTCAAAATCACATAAAACATTAACCTTTACTCTGTTTGCTAGTCGCTAATTAAAATCGCGATCAGATTTTCCATATTTGTTAACCTAACGCATCATTTCATGTAAGGGCTTTATCCGGATATAATTTAAGAATAAAACATTTTTCATTAACGCCCCCGCGATAAAATATTTGGCTGTGATTGACCAGAGAAAATTAATTACTTTTAAGATAAAAGAAAATAATGAAAGCGTTATTTACAAATTATTAACATAAATATCAGTAACAGGAGCTTTTTTACGTTGTTATCAAATAAATTTTAAATTAAAACTACCTGATAAGTCTGTAATTATACAATCATCTGCTTTTTTTGCAGACATATTCACAATTTTATTTTATGACCAACACTGATAAAAACCTCTTTCTGCTCGATGCCATGGCGCTAATTTACCGGGCACATTTCGCGTTTAGTAAAAACCCCCGGATCAATTCCAAGGGAATGAACACGGGCGCTGTACTGGGCTTTACCAATGCGGTAGTAGATGTACTAAACCGCGAAAAACCCAGCCACATGGCAGTTGCCTACGATACCTCTGAACCTACATTCCGGCATCATCGTTTTCCACAATACAAAGCCAACCGCGATAAACAACCTGAAGATATTCAGATCGCGATTCCTATTACCAAAAATATTCTTCGTGCCTTTAACATTCCTGTACTGGAGCTCGATGGTTTTGAAGCAGACGATGTAATTGGTACCATTGCCAAGAAAGCCGCACGGACAGGTTATACGGTGTATATGATGACACCCGACAAAGATTATGGTCAACTGGTAGAAGATTGTATCTTTCTGTATAAACCTGCCTACATGGGCAATGCCATTGATATTTTGGGCGTAAAAGAGGTCACGGAAAAGTTTAACATCACCCATGTGGACCAGGTTCGTGATATGCTGGGATTACAGGGCGATGCGGTAGACAATATTCCTGGGATTCCGGGCATTGGTGCTAAAACAGCCTCTAAACTACTAAAAGAATTTGGTTCTGTAGAAGCTATTGTTGAAAATGCCGACAGGCTAAAGGGCAAGCAAAAAGAACTGGTTAAAGAATTCGGGCAACAAGGTATTTTGTCGAAAGAACTGGCTACCATCAAAATAGATGTGCCGGTTGATTTTAATGAGGATGAGTTGCTATGCGATGGAGCGGATAAGGATAAACTGAAAGAGATTTTTCTGGAACTGGAATTCCGGTCGCTTTCCAAACGGGTGCTGGGCGAAGAGCTTCAGACACCAACCACTACCGGTCAGTTGGGAATTTTTGATAGCACCAAAGAAGACCAGAAACAGGAAATGCCGGTGGGAAACAGAAAAGATATTACCACTGTAAAGCACAACTACCAGTTGGTAGATACACCTGAAAAAAGAAGAAAACTGATAGAACTGCTCGAAAAGCAGCCTCTTTTTTGTTTTGACACCGAAACCGATAGCCTGGATGCCCTTCATGCCCAATTAGTGGGATATGCTTTTTCTGTGAAGCCTGCTGAAGCGTATTATGTATCGCTGCCGGAAAATCCGGACGAAAACCATAAAATCGCCCTGGAATTTAAGAACATACTGGAAAATAAAGAGTCCGTAAAAGTAGGTCAGAACCTGAAATACGACATAATGGTACTAAAAAAATATGGGATTGAAGTAGCGCCTCCCTATTTTGATACCATGCTTGCCCATTATTTGATAGATCCGGAAACGCGCCACAATATGGATGTGATGGCCGAAAACTACCTGAATTATCAGCCGGTTTCTATTACTAGTTTAATCGGAAAAAAAGGTAGTAGCCAGGGCAACATGCGTGACGTACCAGTAGAGCAGGTCGCGGAATACGCGGGCGAAGATGCTGACATTACCCTGCAACTAAAGAATATTTTTGCCCCTGACTTAACCAAACTTCAGTTAGATAAGTTGTATTATGAAGTAGAGGTACCCCTGATTCAGGTGCTGGCTTCTATGGAGTACGAAGGTGTAAAAATAGATAAGGCCTCTCTGAAAGAAATATCTCAGGAACTTTCGGTAGACATTAAGGAGCTCGAAAAAGAGATTTATGAAGTAGCAGGCGAACAGTTCAACATTGCCTCGCCGAAGCAACTCGGAGAAATTATGTTCGACAAACTCAAACTTATTGATAATCCTAAGCTTACCAAAACCGGTCAGTACGCTACCGGAGAAGAAGTGCTATCACGCCTGGCGGAAGAGCACCTGATTGCCAAAAAAATTCTGAACATCAGAGAATTACAGAAACTGAAAAGCACCTATGTGGATGCACTGCCCAAACTGATCAGCCAATACGATGGCCGGATTCATACTTCCTATAATCAGGCAGTTACTTCTACCGGTCGGCTAAGTTCTACCAACCCCAACCTGCAAAATATCCCGATCAAAACTGAAAAGGGACGCGAAGTGCGCAAAGCTTTTGTGCCGCGTGACGAAAATCATATACTAATGGCTGCCGATTATTCGCAGGTTGAATTGCGCGTTATGGCTGCCTTTTCTCAGGATGAAAGCATGATAGATGCCTTCAAAAATGGCCGGGATATTCATGCTACCACGGCCAGCAAAATTTTTAAAGTCCCGCTTGAAGAAGTGCAGGCCGATATGCGCAGAAAAGCCAAAACTGCTAATTTTGGTATTATTTATGGCGTATCCTCCTTCGGGCTGGCCCAGCAACTCAGCATTTCCCGCAGCGAAGCATCCGAGATTATCAAAGCTTATTTTCAGGAATTTCCGGCAGTGAAAGAATATATGGATCGGGTAATTAGGGAAGCTCGGGAAAAAGAATATGTAGAAACCATATTGGGCCGAAGAAGATACCTGCGCGACATTAACTCTCGCAACAATACGCTGCGTGGATATGCGGAACGCAATGCCATCAATGCTCCTATTCAGGGAACGGCCGCTGATATTATCAAGGTAGCCATGGTAAATATATTTGAATGGCTTCAACTGGAAAATATGCGTTCTAAAATGATTTTGCAGGTACACGACGAACTTATTTTCGATGTGCATAAAGAAGAACAGGAAGCAGTAAAAGCCAAAGTGGAAGAGCTGATGAAAAATGCCATTCCACTATCGGTGCCGATGGAGGTAAGTGCCGGATTTGGTAACAACTGGCTGGAAGCACATTAAATAAATATTTTATTTGTTTTAAATAAACAATTTCTGAATTTTAAGTTTTAGTTTCTAATGAAACTACCGGAAAACTTTTTACAAGGTGCTCTGGTTCAAATATCCTCAATCTAAAAACCATAACTGCACCTATGAATGAATTAATGCTTTCACACGTAAAAGAAGCAGCGGAAAGAATAGAATCGCTGGTTCATAAAACACCGGTATTTACCAGTGAAAGTATTAATGAAATTAGTGGCGCCGAAATATTTTTCAAATGTGAAAATTTTCAGAAATCGGGCTCCTTTAAAATGCGTGGTGCCGCCAATGCCATTTTATCCCTGTCAAAAAAAGAAAGGGAAAAAGGCGTAGCCACACATTCGTCGGGCAATCATGCACAGGCAGTAGCCCGGGCAGCTCAATCAGTAGGAACCAATGCGTACATAGTAATGCCCAATACTGCTCCGGGAGTTAAGAAACGGGGCGTACTGAGTTATGGCGCCCGCATCACCATGTGCCAGCCTACTCAAAAAGCCAGGGAAGAAACGCTGAAAGAAGTGGTAGCCGAAACAGGAGCCGCATTTATTCACCCTTACGACGATTACCGTGTAATTGCCGGACAGGGTACTTCAGCGCTGGAATTTTTGAATGAAGTTAAAGATTTGGATGTAATAATGGCACCGGTTGGCGGTGGCGGCATGATCAGCGGTACGGCCATTGTAACGAATGCCCTGTCGCCCCATACTAAAATTATTGCCTGTGAACCTGAAGGCGCGGATGATGCCTATCGCTCATTGCAAAAAGGAAAAATAGTACCACCACCCGAGAATCCAAAAACTATTGCTGACGGACTGCTGACTTCGTTGGGCGACAAAACATTTGCTATTATTCAGCAATATGTAGATGAAATTTTAACTGTTTCTGACGAAGAAATTATAGAAGCCATGCGCCTTACCTGGGAGCGGATGAAGATTATTATTGAGCCTTCCTGCGCGGTTCCACTGGCGGCTTTGCTGAAACACAAAGAAAGATTTGAAGGAAAACGCATTGGTATTATCATTACTGGTGGAAATGTGGACCTTAAAAAGCTTCCATTTACGTAAAACGCGAAGAAGAATATGAATAAAAAGTAGAAAATTTGAAATTTACATTTTTTCTAATAAATTTTAGATGTATTTAAATTATTCACAAGAAAGAGCGATATTTTTCCTAATTTACGTATTAAATACCGATTTTGTAATTATATTGCATCGCTTAGTTTTTATCTGAACTTCATTCTTGGCGAAACAACTCCTGGTAAAATTAACTATAAGAAAAAGAATATATAAAGCCTTCGTGTCAACATCTGTTACGCGGGATAGCATGATACGGGCGTAAGTCCCACTGGGGCAGTCCCACTGGGGCAGCCCTGCTGAGGTGAATAAAATTTAGGTTATCAATACATGAAATGTTCATATACCAGCGTTCAGAAAGAAAGTATGTGGAGCTTTTCTTTATAGCAGGGCGATATAAAATGAGGGCACCTGGCGAACATAACGGCTTTAAAAATAATTAAATACACATAAAATATAGGCTCAACATATTTAGTTTTGCCTCAGAAATTATAAAAACCACTCGAAATTAGGAATCCTGTCGCAGGCTGATAAATTTGTTGAAGGCTTTTCTAAAAGATAATGAAAAGTAGGAGTGTAGGCCTGAATCTACGATATAAAAATTGCTGCCATACCTGGCACTTTACTTTATAATTGATTTAAATATATGCGAGAAAGAAAAATTGAGATCATACCATCCATCTCAATCCTTGGAAATAAAATAACACGCCTTAAACAAGGGGATTTTTCCCTTGAACAGGTTTATAAGGAATCTCCGGTAGATCTGGCTCGTAAATTTCAAGATCATGGAATTTCTAAAATTCAGTTGGTTGACCTGGATGGTACACGCACCGGTAAACCCATCCATTATCATATTCTGGAAGCTATTGCCGGCCATACCAGTCTGGAAGTAGATTTTGCGGGAGGGCTGAATACCGATGGCGATGTAAGTAAAGCCTTTGAATATGGTGCCCATACCATTACCTCGGCGACCCTTGCTGTGAATAATCGTGACGAATTCGCATCCTGGATTGTTTCTTATGGCCGGGAAAAAATCGCTTTAGGTGCCGATGCCATAAGTGATACGCCCGAAGGCAGGAAAGTAGCGATTAAAGGCTGGCAGAAAGATTCTCAAATAGACCTGTTCGAACATGTGGAATATTTTTATACCCGCAGCTTAAAATATTTAAAAACCAGCGATGTTTCCAAAGAAGGTATCATGGAAGGTCCGTCCTTTAACTTATATAGCGCGCTCATCGAAAAATTTCCGGGCATACATCTGATTGCCAGTGGCGGCGTGCATACTGTTGAAGATATCGAAAGACTACGGGATATTGGGGTATATGGCGTTGTGTTTGGTAAAGCGTATTACGAGGGTTCTATCCAACTGAAATCTATAGAAAAATTCTTTGCTTAGAGAATTATCCGGTAATGAATACTCATTAAAATCAGATGTTTTCGGGTAAAAGCCCGAAAGATGGATTTAGCTTATCCGATTTTGTGGTTATTTATTTTTATGGTTCCAAGGAAAAATTTTATACCCCCCAGTTACAGTAAACGTATTAGTTTTATTTTGAAATGGGTATTTTATGGTCTTGTCCATATTATTGATGGCTTCCGCTAATCCTTGATGCAAAGTTCCCTCTCTAAATGAAATATCCGGTTCATCTCTTGTAAAATTAAAATTGAATCTTCACCCGCCAATTATATAAAACTGGATTTTGCTCTGAAACGGAAGTCTTAGCTCCGGAACAGTTCCTTATAAAAATCAGAAATTTTCATGACTCAGTTTTTTAGTAACCATGGCTCTGATGATAAAATACAGTAGCAGTCCGATTGGTCCGAACATGAAGGTCAGGAACAGACATGGAATTACCAGAAAATGATTAATTCCTAACTTTTGGGCGTTGGTGAGTTCCCAGCAACCCACCCACAGGTCGAAGGCCAGGTAATGAATCCATCCTGCCAGCAGTACTACCGGATTTTCAAACAACTGGCTTACCTGTCGCATAAATCAATAAAACAGCGTGAGCTTACATTTTTTCGGGTTGTGCTGTCGGTTTACCAGGATGGATGGTTTTTTCATACGCAAGGCCACTAATTGCCGAAGGTAATTTTTTTTGTATCTATACAAGATCATTACCTTTACCAAAAAAAGTATCGCATGCAACGCACATTCGGCCTGATCGGTTATCCGCTTAGTCACTCATTCTCTAAAAAGTATTTTACTCAAAAATTCCAGCAGGAACATATCCATAATACGCAGTACGAATTATTCGAACTGAAAACTATTCAGGAACTGCCTGCTTTGATCGCCGCCCACCCCACATTAAAAGGGCTGAATGTGACCATTCCATATAAACAGCAGGTGCTTCCTTATCTGGACAGGCTGGATGGCAGCGCTCAGAAAGTGGGGGCGGTAAATACCATCCGTATTGACCCCTCAGGCATTAAAACCGGTTTTAATACCGATTATTATGGATTTAAATTTTCGCTTGAAAACTGGATGAACCCTGCTATTAAACAGGCTTTGGTATTGGGTACCGGTGGGGCCTCTAAAGCTGTAGTAGCCGCCTTACAGGATATGCACATACAGGTACAACAGGTATCCCGGCAGGCTTCTGCCACGGCAATCAGCTATGAAAACCTGAAAGCAAAGCCTCTCGCTCACTACTCGCTTATTGTAAATACTACCCCGCTGGGCATGTCGCCCCACACAGAACAGTATCCGGATCTGGAATATGACCAAATAAATACAGCACATTTCTGTTACGATTTGGTATACAACCCGGAAGCTACTACATTTATGCGGCAGGCGAAACAAAGAGGCGCTCAGGTAAAGAATGGGCTCGAAATGCTCCACTTGCAGGCAGAAAAAGCCTGGGAAATATGGAACGAGTCCAAAGCTGGTAATTAAAAATTCGCAATTTACTCAAACTCGTTCTAATTCATGAAATACCTCTGGATTGTACTTGGTGTTTTGGTCATTCTGGTTACAGTGGCTGGTTTATGGGCGTATCTGTCGCTGAAACCCGATAAAAACTTAATTTCAGAGCATATTCAGGAGAATCGGGATAATTCGGCCATATTGTTACTCAGGAACGATTCAGTATTGGTTGAACTGAATCCGGATAAGAAAATGCCATTGGCCAGTACCGCTAAAATTATTCTGGCCATTGAGTATGCCCAGCAAGCCGCTGCGGGCTTTATCGATCCGGATAGCCTTATTGCCCTGAAAGACCTGGCTGTGTATTATGTACCCGGCACCGATGGCGATGCCCACCCCAACTGGCTTGAAAAGATGCGGAACGACAGTCTGATTCAAAACAAAAGCGTTTCCTTACACGAAGTAGCCAAAGGCATGATGCGGTTCAGCTCGAATGCAAACACCGAATATCTGATGGATAGGCTGGGATTGGATAAGATCAATGCCAACCTGGAGGCATTGCGGCTTGCCCACCACGATCTTTTGTATCCCTTTGTTTCTGCCCTGTTTGTTTCCAAAGAATTACCCAAAGCAGAGGAAGAAGCGCAGGTTGAACAAATAAGGAGTTTATCGCGATCGGCATACATTGATTTGTGTAACCAAATACACCAAAAACTGAAAACCGATTACGACTCTGCTTATAAACATCAGTTAGATGATATCAGCATGGATTTACAAAAGGTATGGTCTGACCGGTTGCCAGCGGCTTCTGTGCGTGATTATGTATCTGTTATGAAGAAAATAAATAACCGAAATTACTTCCCCGACTCTGTGCAAACGCAAATTGAAGGTATTCTGGAATGGGTAATGAACAATGAAACCAATCAGCAGTGGCTTGCCCATGCCGGTATGAAAGGCGGTTCTACAGCTTTCGTGTTAACCAAAGCCCTGTACGCAACTGACAAAAAAGGGAACACCACCGAACTGGCTTACTTTTTTAATAACCTGGGTTATATGAATAACCTGAAACTACAGGCCAATATGAATCAGTTTGAACTCAATATCCTGACCCAACCGGAATTCAGAGAAAAATTAAAACAAACATTTAGTGAAATACCTCAAACGGCAGAAATTTTCACTATTTCGGTACCTCACGAATAGGTGCTTGAATAAGTCTGCTCCCTCATAATTTATTTATAGCACCTCCAAACCTTTTATTTTATTTTAGGTTGTTGTATTATTAGTTTTTATTTCACTATTATTTACTACTATACAAAACCTATACTATGAATAATTTCTTTAGAGCATTAATAGCTGGCTATGGCGCGAAAAAACTAGGCGGTGGTTGCCTGGGCACCATTGTTGTTTTTGTAATCATATGGGTGCTGTTAGGGCAATGCAGCTAAATTTGTTTTTTATAGGCCTATTTCGCAATTCGCTAAAATATGCCTTATTAGTTTTTATACTGGTTTTACATGTTGATCCCAGTTAAACAATTGAATCCTCATATTTTTCCAAAAAAATAAATATGATGGATTCAATTTGCTTTATTATTAGAAATTATAAATTATTCCTCCGGATAGCCTCGTAGCCAGGCCCACATTACGGCCACTTACATATTTTCCTATTCCGGCAGTAAATCCTAATGATGGCACAATAGGATAATAAACAGAAGCCCCTATTTGGGTATAGTTAACCCTTGTTTCTTTAAAACTAAAGTCAGTCATAAAGCCTGGGTCGCCAATATCGGGCGCATCGCTGTCGGATATCTGGGTTTCGGCCCAAATATTTACATAAATTTTAGCACCGGCATACCCAATTTTAGAGGACAAAATAGTAGCATTTGGCACATCATTGCTTCGCAAGGAGTATCCGGCCTGTAACTCGGCAAATATGCCTGAGGTAGATTTATATTGTGTAAGCAGTCGTGCGTCTACCCGCGTAGCATGATTACCAATAGAGAGTATTTCATCGGCTGCATAGTCGCTGAGCGGTGTAGCAAAACCCAACGCTCCCAAAAAAGAAAGATCGCCCTGTTCAGTATTTACCACAATTGGGCGCCATTTTATAAAAACCGCCACATCCTGTAGGTTGCTTACCTCCTGGTCGGCCATTGCGCTATTGCCATCGCCTGCAGCGGCGATATAAGGGATATTGGCCACTAAATCCACATTGTCGCTAAGCCCTACCGTACCATATAAATTAATACTTTGCGTGGTAATTTGTCCGCCATAAGGGGGTGGCGCATCGGTTTTCATATCGGCCAGATAGAACATATCGTACTGTTCCCAGGAGTAGGAAAGTACCACGCTGCCATGACCTTTTCCTTTCATAAAACCATCTATTACAGACTGCGAAAAAGTAGCACTGGAAGCAGTAAAAAGCAATATAACAGCCAATAGTAACTTTTTTGTTTTGGTTGTAAATAGTAACATCATATTAAAAAAATTTTAGGTGACACTGATTTTTTATGCTAATGTTTCTATTCTTTCTTTAAAAAATTGTCATGTGGTTGACATTTGTCTTTGCTAAGAAAAATAAAAAATTATCCCTCAAACTTTCTGGAAATAATAAGGTTGGTTACCACCTAACATTTTATGTTTTCCGGATGTTAGCACAAAGGTTGTATTTGTTTCAGGAAGGTATTGAATTTACTAATAACCCGATGTAAAAATGCCCGTAGATACATAGGCACAGCTTACTTTAGTTTTTTACAGTTGTCAGTATCTGTCATTTAATAAGTGGATATTGCGATTTTAATCGGACAAACGTATGGATTTTAAACTCACCTCAGAATACGAACCTACTGGCGATCAGCCATCAGCCATTCAGCAACTGGTTGCAGGGCTTAACAATGGGGAACCCGCCCAAACTTTACTCGGTGTTACCGGTTCGGGAAAAACATTTACGGTAGCCAATGTGGTAAAAGAAGTGAATCGCCCTACCCTGGTTTTGAGTCATAATAAAACGCTGGCGGCTCAACTATACGGAGAGTTCAAACAGTTTTTCCCTGAAAACGCGGTTGAATACTTTATTTCTTACTACGATTATTATCAGCCCGAAGCTTATATTCCTACTTCTAATGTATATATAGAAAAAGATCTTTCCATCAACGAAAATATTGAAAAGCTGCGGTTAAGTGCCACTTCTTCGTTGCTTTCTGGCAGAAGGGATGTACTGGTAGTAGCCTCCGTATCGTGTATTTATGGTATTGGTAATCCGGATGAATTTGCAAAGAATGTAATTCATTTGCAGGAAGGCGACCGCATTCCCCGGAATCAGTTGCTTTTTTCACTGGTGGATATTCTGTACAGCCGGACGGAAGTAGAGTTTAAACGAGGAAATTTCAGGGTAAAAGGCGATACGGTTGATATTTTTGTCGCTTACGCTGATTTTGCTTACCGCATTTATTTCTGGGGCGACGAAATTGAAGCCATACAACGAATTGACCCTTATACCGGAAAGAAAATTTCTGATGAACGGATAATCACCATCTTCCCGGCCAACCTGTTTATTACGGGAAAAGATACCCAGAAGCAGGCCATTTATCAGATTCAGGATGATATGGTGGAGCAGGTACACCTGTTTGAAGTGGAAAAACGTTTTCTGGAAGCCAAACGCCTGAAAGAACGTACCGAATTTGACCTGGAAATGATTCGTGAACTGGGATATTGTTCCGGCATAGAAAATTATTCCCGGTATTTCGATCGCCGGCAACCGGGTCAGCGCCCCTTCTGCCTGATCGATTATTTCCCGGACGATTTTCTGATGGTAATTGACGAAAGCCATGTTACGGTACCCCAGGTACGCGCCATGTGGGGTGGCGACCGGTCGCGGAAAGTATCGCTGGTAGATTACGGTTTCAGGCTTCCTTCGGCCCTGGATAACCGCCCGCTTACCTTTAATGAATTTGAGGGCATGATGAATCAGATAATTTTTGTAAGTGCCACACCGGCCGACTACGAACTGCGCAAATCGGAAGGCATTGTGGTGGAACAGGTAATCAGGCCTACCGGTTTGCTGGACCCTTCCATAGAAGTGCGACCCAGCCTGAACCAGATTGATGATTTGCTGGAAGAAGTAGATGAACGCACCCGGAAAAATGAACGTGTACTGGTAACCACCCTTACCAAACGGATGGCCGAAGAGCTCTCGAAATATCTGATCAGGGCTGGGGTAAAATGCCGCTATATTCACTCAGAAATAAAATCATTAGAAAGGGTAGAAATTTTGAGGGACCTGCGTTTGGGAGAATTTGATGTGCTGGTAGGAGTAAACCTCCTGCGGGAAGGTCTTGACCTGCCGGAGGTATCGCTGGTGGCTATTCTGGATGCCGACAAAGAAGGTTTTCTGAGAAATGAACGGTCGCTGATTCAGACCATTGGCCGGGCAGCCCGTAACGAAAATGGCGCTGTAATTATGTACGCGGATACCATTACCGGCTCCATGGAAGTAGCTATTGACGAAACTAATCGAAGGAGAAGCAAACAGATGGAGTATAATATAGAGCATGGTATTACGCCCAAAACCATATTCAAAAGCCGGGAAGCCATTATGGAACAAACCAAGGTGGCGGATTCTAACAAGCGGGTTAGTAAGGTATATATCGAACCGGAAGGAACCAGTGTGGCTGCCGACCCGGTGGTGGCTTATATGAATAAGGAAGACCTTGGAAAACTGATTCAGAAAACACAACGTAGTATGGAAAAAGCAGCCAAAGAGCTCGACTTTATTGAAGCTGCCCGGCTGCGCGATGAACTGTTTGAACTGAAAAAACTGGCCGAGAAAAAAGAGTAACGAAAGACAATTAGCAAAAAATTAAAGCAGGTATAGAAAGCCATTACCCTAAGGGATGCGAATTTGAAATTCGCTCCCTTTTCCTAAAGAACTTTTAAAGCTGATTTCGCCTTTTTGTTTCTGAACCAGCTTTTTGATTACATAAAGTCCCAACCCATTGCCTGCAGAGCTTTCATTTCCCCTGAAATACATATCAAAGATTTTGGGCTGAAATTCCTTTTTTATGCCTTGTCCGTTATCAGTTACCTTTATACAGCACGATTTTTTTGATTCGGATATTACTATCTTAATAAATGACTGCCGGTTCTGACTGAAATTTATCGCATTTTCTATCAAATTTTCCAAAATCACTGTAATTAAGTATGGGTCTGCATAAAAAGGACTTTTTAAGTGAATTTCACGCTTAAAATCCATTTCCTTTTTTTTCAACTCAACCTTGAACTTGGTATATAAACTTTCTATAATATCCGGAAAATTAATCTCACTTCGTACAGAAACTTCTTGTTCAGCGAAACTGATCATTTGCAGTTTCACTAACATTTTTTCTAACTCATTTACCGATTTATTGATATGAGAAAAAATCTGTAGGTTTTGTTCATCTGAAGTGTTGATCGCTGCCAGATTGGTTAATCCTACAATAGATCGTAGGGGTCTGAGAAAGTCGTGAGAAGTTCTGTAGAATAATGTGTTCAGTTCATGATTGGCCTCTTTAAGGCTTTTTGTACGCTCTTCTACCGTTTTTTCCAATCCGGTGTTCAGTGCTTTGATTTCAAAATTGGCTTTCCGCAGTTCTAAAGACTGTTGTAGTAATTTCTTTTGCTGCAATACAATTTCGGAGTTACGTACTGAAATATCGGCATAAGCGGATTCCAGTTCTTTATTTTTGCTCCCAATTTTTTCCATCAGCAACAGTTGAGAAATTTTGGTAGTAAGCAGTTCGCCAATCAGCTTTACAAACCGAAAATCTACCTCATGGTAGCCTACAGGATTTTTGCTGGCGATCATGATAACTGATTGCTGATTGTTGGTAAACTGCAAAGGCAAAACAAATAGAAGTATTACTTTTTCATTGGCAAAAATACTGTCGTTCAAAATAGGGTTATCCGCGATATCGCTTTTAGTAAATTTTAGTGGTATTTCAGTATGCTGACATCGCATTTCAAAAGGAGTAACCATATCTATCTGATTGGTTTTCCAGGTATGCGCTGCTCTGAAAAGCTCATAGGTAAGCCGGTTTTGTTCGTTGATATAGGTAAACCGGAAGATATAGGTATCCAGAATAAACTTCAGGTTAGAAGCGATAGCTACTCCGGCTGCTTCTATCGTCTCTGCCCGGTTTACTTCTGTAGCGAATCTCGAAAACACTTCATAGCGTAGCCGCAATGATTTTTCTATGAAGGTTATCTGGTCCATACCTAGCGCTTACAATAACAGAAAAATATTTTAGGAATACTCATGGAAACCCTTATTTCGTTTCCATGAGTTCATTGTCTATCTTTATGCCTGAAATATCGGCAATGGTATTCAGCATATTGGTAAGGTCTGCCAGGGCCATCAGTTCCTGAATATCATGTTCAGAAAAACCTTCTTCCCGTAATTCTTCAAAATCCTCTTCCGTGGTAGAAAGCGGCCTTAAAGCACACTTAGTTACAATGCGAATAGCAGCCTTGTAACTGGCAGGTATATAATCACTTTGCATGCTTTCTGTTACCTTAAAACCTTCGTCGTCACACAAAGTCTTGCTAAGGCTATCAGCCATAATACCATGGGCATGGGTGCAATAGTTACATCCTTTTTTCTGTGAGATGTTATAAATAATTAATTGTTTTAAAATAAATGGAATCTTTCCTATCAACATAGTTGATCTGAGTTTTTCCCAATTACCCTTTAAAAGAATAGGATTACTCCCCTGGCACTTGAACCAATTTAACACAAACGGAATTCCCATTTGCTTCATGGTATCGTCATAAATTGATTTTACTTCCTGATTGGCTTCAGGATACTCAACAATTCTAAATCGAGAATTAAGCATATTAACAAATTTAAATTACCAAGCTAATGCCTAAAAACATAGCTATACTAAAACTAATATAAATACAATTTCTACCCGTGAAATTAGGTAAATATCATTTTGAAAAATTTGTTAATTAGCCCAATTTATTGCCAGTTGTAGTATTTATAAATAATTAAGTCATCTGTCGCTCTGATGGCTTAAAATACAAACCGTAAAATTTCTTATTCCGGAGGCTTTAAATCTAAATCAGATAAGGCATATTCATAATAAAAGACTGGCTGATAATTATGTGTAAGTGGCTCTGTGGATATAGTATCCTCATACTATAACTTGATTTTTGCTGAAAATTCAACATACAAGCACAGAGAGCAAACGCAATTTTATTCTCTCATTTTCTTAAAAAATCGCACCATCAACAATTCTGATTCTGCTGCCAGTATGCCTTTTTTCACTTCGGTTTTTGGATGTAGTATTTGGGAATTATGTAATGAATACCCTCTTTTCTGGTCGTCAGCAGCAAATACAAGCCTTTTTAGCTGTGCCCAGTACAAGGCGCCGGCGCACATGGTGCAGGGCTCCAGGGTTACATACAGGGTACAATCGGTAAGGTACTTGCCACCCAAATAATTAAACGCGGCCGTAATGGCCAGCATTTCGGCATGAGCGGTAGGATCGTTCAGCATTTCAGTTTGGTTATAAGCTTTGGCTATAATGCGATTCTCAGCCACAATTACCGCTCCTACCGGTATTTCTCTTTGTTCATAAGCCTCCGCTGCCAGTTGCAGGGCGGTACGCATAAAACGCTCGTCGTGCTCCATTATTCTTTTTTCATGGTAACGCTCTCCATAATTTCATGCGCCGTATCGCGCCATTGCTCCTGCTGATTGGCCGGACAATTAAAATTGTAGACATAGGTTTTTTTCTCGAAAACAGTATACTGCAGGTAATTGTATTTCCGGATCGGGCTTTTAGCGCCAATACTGGAAACATCCTCGTCTTTTACGATTGAGATAAATTCGAAAACGGCAAAATCCTTTCCGTTAATAGTTTCAATGGATTCATTCAGAAACTGGGTTTCCGTATGCAGTTCCAGAATGCTGGCTTTAAAAAAATCTTTCATAATGGCCAGATCAGCAGCACCCCATTGGGTAATGGAAACATTAACACCAAAATCGGCCTGCCGGTCGGCGCTGGTAAAAACGGCTACCGGTTTGCGGGTAGAAATATATTCGCTGGCTATTTCCGATTCCGTCATCGGATGAAACGATTCGGGCACTTTTACGGTAATGTTTTTTCCTATGGCCACCTTCACAAACTTTTCCTGAATGGTAGTAAAGGAGGTTAAAAGTACCAGTGTCGATAAAAAAAATATTCTTAGCATTTCTATTTAACTGTTTTTCTTGTTGCTGACACGTAATTTTTTCGCATGTTCAGTGCATGCCTGCATGCCGGATTCAAAAATATAATTTATTTTTCCTTATGGATAACGTATTCGTTAATGAATTTGCATATTTAAGAAGATCATATTCAGAATATTAAATAATACCACCGGAATATTGTTTAGTTTTTTGAAGCGCTACAGAAATCATCTAAATTCGCGCACGCTTAATTGGCGCGGCACGAAAGTGCTACTGTAAAACCAAATAATTTTTATATCATGCTTAGAACGCACACTTGTGGAGCTTTACGAATTTCAGATGCCGGAACAACTGTAACCCTCACGGGCTGGGTACAACGCGTCAGAGACAAAGGAAAAATGATCTGGATTGACCTGCGCGACCGATATGGCATTACTCAACTGGTTTTTGAAGAGGGCGTAAGCGAAGCGGATGTGATGGAAAAAGCCCGCCACCTGGGCCGTGAGTATGTGATAGAAGCCATAGGTGAGGTAACCGAGCGTTACTCGAAAAACGATAAACTTCCGACGGGTGATATTGAAATACGGGTACAGGAACTCAATATCCTGAACCCTTCCAAAGTGCCTCCCTTTACCATAGAAGACGATACCGACGGTGGTGAAGACCTGCGCATGAAATATCGGTACCTGGATTTGAGAAGGAATACCGTCCGGGAAAAGCTGCAACTGCGCCACAAAATGATGCAGGAAACCCGCCGCTACCTGGACGGACAGCAGTTTATTGAAGTAGAAACGCCAGTGCTGATCAAGTCTACGCCTGAAGGTGCCCGCGACTTTGTGGTTCCCTCCAGAATCAATCAGGGAGAGTTTTATGCTTTGCCGCAATCGCCGCAAACGTTCAAGCAACTGCTGATGGTTTCCGGCTTCGACCGGTATTTTCAGATTGTAAAATGCTTTCGTGATGAAGACCTGCGCGCCGACCGGCAGCCAGAGTTTACCCAAATCGACTGCGAAATGTCGTTTATTACCCAGGAAGACATTCTGAACATGTTTGAAGGTCTGATGAAGCATTTGTTCAAAGCTATAAAAGGGATTGAGTTAACCGATTTCCCCCGCATGAGCTACGATGATGCCATGCAAACCTATGGCACCGACAAACCGGATATTCGCTTCGATATGAAATTTGTGGAGCTGAACGATGTGGCAAAAGGAAAAGGGTTCGGCGTGTTCGACAGTGCCGAACTGGTAGTGGGCATTAACGCCTCAGGGTGCTCTGAATACACCCGCAAACAACTGGATGCATTCACTGAGTTTGTAAAAAAACCGCAGATTGGCGCCAAAGGTCTGGTGTATGTAAAATACAGCCAGGATGGTAGTTTAAAATCGTCGGTAGATAAGTTTTACAGTGAAGAAGAATTAAAGCGATGGGCCGATAAGTTTGAGGCAAAACCAGGCGACTTGCTGCTTATTCTGGCAGGTGATGTCCAACCTACCCGCAAAGCCCTTTCCGAACTGCGTTTGCATTTGGGTAACGAGTTGGGTTTGCGCGACAGAAACACTTTCGCGCCACTATGGGTAGTTGATTTTCCATTGCTGGAATGGGAAGAAGACACGCAACGGTGGCACGCCATGCACCATCCGTTTACTTCGCCCAAGAATGCCGATATTCCATTGCTGGACTCTGATCCGGGGGCAGTAAGGGCCAATGCCTACGACATGGCTATTAACGGTGTGGAAGTAGGCGGTGGCTCCATCCGGATTCACGACCGCAAATTGCAGAACCTGATGTTTTATCATTTAGGTTTTACGGAAGAAGAAGCCCAGAAGCAGTTTGGCTTTTTGCTGGATGCTTTTGAGTTTGGAGCTCCGCCGCATGGCGGCATTGCCTTTGGTTTCGACCGCACCTGTGCCCTTTTTGGAGGCTCTGATTCTATCCGCGATTACATAGCTTTTCCCAAGAACAATTCGGGCCGCGATGTAATGATAGACTCCCCTTCTACCATTTCATTAGATCAGTTAAATGAGTTAGGAATACAGTTAAAGAGTTAATCGATATACATTTACATTTTTCGAATTTACTCTGATAGTCATAGGTACGCATTATCCATCCTGAGTCATGCCGCAGGCATCCGGGCGGCGTTCCGCTTTGCCCTAATGTAATGGTCATTTTGAAGGTGAGACACCTTAAAAGCCAGAATGGCAAAGGTTGCTGCGCTGGGCCACAGAGGCTAAGCCGCAAAATGACTTGCAATAATAGAAAATTATCAATTAAAACTGCCGGTGCATTTGTTTAGTCATCTGTTTCATAGTATTGACTGTGTACGTTAGGCTATGTCACATTATGTATATTTTTTGACGTGATATGCAAATATTGCTTTGTGCTCTTCTTTTCATTTTTGCATAAACATTCTAAACAATCATTATGAAATACTTTTCTGACTATCGTTTTATCGTCGGTGCTATGTCGATCTTATCAGGGTTACTGGCGCTGGCATGTATATGGGTGGGAGCAATGGCGGTTGAATACAATCTTGAAGCTTTTTCAGACCCCATTCTTACGTTGCGGTATGCCCATCATTATGAACTCGCGAAATGGTTCAATCTGCTTGACTTGTTTGGCTACTATCTTCTGCTGTTGCCTTTGATATTTTATTTTCATCAGCAATATAAATACAGGTCGCCATGGATGTCTTTATTTACTTTTTCCGGTGCTGCCTACGTGTTAACCGGCGCTTTAGGGGCTGCTATCCTGGCCGCGCTGTGGCCCGAACAGATGAAAGATTACCTGACATCATCCGCTGACAATACCTCCCTGAATATCGCTCTATTTAAAACAACGACATTGTTAGTTACAAAAGGTATGTGGAATATTTTAGAAGTACTGTTCGCTGCGGTATGGTGGATAGGATTGGGTAGGCTGTTATACAGTGACAGTAAAATAATAGGACTTTTAACCATTATCACGGGGATATCAACATTCATAGATGCGGCAGGAAACATCTTCAGTGTTCAGGTAATGTCTGATTTGGGATTAAATATCTACCTGATATTAGGCATTGCATGGCCGGTTGTGATAGGAATTTCTTTAGTTGGAAAATCCGTGCAGCGTCAATCCCATGTTAAAAATAACCACTCTACCGCCACTTCTCAAACTACCATATATGAAAATGTTTAAGAAAATAGTGAAGTGGACAGGCATCAGTTTATTGACCATTTTAGGGCTGGCGCTGATCGCTTACGTATTTGTGTATGTGCATACCGAAGGCAGGATCAACAAACAATATCAATATGCAGAGGAAACTATCGCGATACCAACTGATTCCTTGTCTATTCTGAAAGGAGAACATCTGTACCAGATAAGAGGCTGCCAGGATTGCCACGGTAAAAACCTACAGGGGGGTGTTTTTATGAATGATGCCCTATTAATGCGGATAACAGCACCAAACCTTACGAAGGGCAAAGGTGGTTTGCCGGATGATTTCAATATTAACGATTGGGTGCGGGTTATCAGGCATGGAGTGGACAACAATGGTCGCTCCTTGTTCATGATGCCCTCTCAGGAATTGTATCAACTCACCAATGAAGACCTTGCCAATATCATCGCTTATTGCACCACCCAAAAACCAATAAATACCTCACAGGAAAGAATGCGTTCGATAGGACCGGTGGGAAGACTTTTAATGACGATGAATCAGGTTACTATATTACCCGCGGAAAAAATTGATCATCAGGCGGAGCATGTTGATAAAAAAGAAGAAAAGATAAGTGCAGCCTATGGTAAATATCTGGCTACAGGTTGCCAGGGATGCCATCGCGCTACTATGCGGGGAGGAAGCCCTTTGGCGCCGGGATTTCCGCCGGTGCCTGATATTACATCGAATGGGCATTTACGTAATTGGAGCGCAAGTTCATTTATCCGTACTATAAAAACAGGTACTACACCAGAAGGAAAGGCATTAAACAATCAATATATGCCCTGGCAATCCATAAGTCTTTTTACAGACGATGAACTGAAATCCATATTCCTGTACCTAAAAACTTTACCGGCTAAACCATAGCTGAATAATTATTCAGCATGTCGGCGAAAAGCATTGGGCGATTTGCCCATCCATTGCCGGAAAGCACGATGAAAAGTGCTGGATTCAGTATACCCCAGTTTATAAGCGATCTCTGCAACAGAAAGCTTTTTATTCGTGAGCAGGTTGCAGGCTAATTCCTGTTTTATGGAATCAGACAATAATCGGAAACTGGTATTTTCTTCTTTCAGTTTTCGTTGCAATGTTCGGGGTGTGATGTGCATGTGTTCTGCTATTTCTTCCAGCCGCGGAAAATTGAATTGGAAATGCTTTAATATCATCTGCTTCACTTCGCTGGTAAATGTTACGCCATTGCTTTGTTTTTTTATTTCAGTGTCCAGTAAATTTTTGAAAATATGGTTGAGCTCTTTGTTATAGCCAATCACCGGTGTTCGCAAGTCGGCTAATGAGAAAACGATACAGTTACAGGGCTGATTAAACAAAGGTCGGCATTTAAAAACCCGTTCATATTCGCTGGTGTCGGCTACCCCTGCATAACGATACATGACCTTTTTAGGGTAAAATGGTTTGCTAGTTAATAAATAAAGGATATGTGTGGCGCCCGCATAAGCTATATCCACGCTTTGCCGGGCTGTTTCAGGCGACATATTGTTCCAGACCTCCAACGGTTCACAGTAATAATACACATCATCCTGTTTGATTTCCATATAAAAATTGTATAGACGTGTAAACACCGTGGTGAACTGCTGAAGATTTTTTAGAGCTGTTAATACATCTTTACTGCTTTGCATCAGGTGCCCGGTAATGCCCAGTACAACAGCGGTTGTTTTTTCACCCACATGAAGCCCGAGTGTTTTATTGCCGGAAATTGTCAATGCCGTTTCCATAATAGCGCAGTTCTGCTCCAACGATAATTTATGATTGGCATCTTCTAACTGCTCCGTGGTAATACCGCCCGATTGGCAGATCATATCAATTTCCAGCTTACTGCAGCCCGTGCCTACAACAATATTTTGTATAATGGGCATGCTTACCCAAAGCGTAAGAGTCATAAAGAAATAAATTTTGTTACTAAATGTAAAAAGAGTTCGGTAAATATGGTACAGGCCGCGTTTTTATTTGGAAGATTAGCAATGGCTAGCATTAAAAACCGATGATAATTTATTGACCAAAGATTTCTAAGGTTGGTAAGTTGCTGAATATGAATTAAAATAAAACGATCATATAACATCATGCGACAAATACCCCTGTTTGATGTGTACTCGAAGGTTAGTTGCTCCAATTATTAATATGGATCAATGAAAGCAAAGCGCAAACATAAACGGGGCATCTGCTGTATTTATCGTAAAAATTCATTCCAAAGTACGAGCGGCTACGGGAATTTTCTTTTATTCGTAATAGAAAATATCCTTTTAAAATGGCTTCCCATGCGTTTGTCGCATCAGCAGTTGAGCAACAGGCTTGATCTGTGCCATATGCACCGCCATTTGCGAAATAAACTGATTACCAAATAATCGTTGAATCGCCCTTCCGGCTTTCAACCGAAAACTAAAATTTTTATACCAGGCATCTCTGTAGGCTTTTTCAATTTTCGTTCTGTTACAGGCCGAAGGCGCATGGTATTTTATAATAATTTCAGAAAGAAATTTAGCGGAATGAATGGCCAGGGCCATGCCATTGCCACACAACGGAGTGATTAAACCGGCCGCATCGCCCGACATCAGCACGTGATCTTCCACTGGATTTTTAGGGGCGAAAGAAAAGGCGTTAATTACTTCAGGTTTGTTTGACAGGAACTCGCTATGCTGGAAAATATCGCGAAGAAAAGGATTTTTACACAATACTTCCTGTTCCATATTCGCAATGCTTTTGTATTTCCGTAAGGTTTCCCGCCTCCCCAGGTAGCACACATTATAGATACCATCTTCGATACGGACAATGCCGCAGTACCCACCTTCAAAATTGTGCAAGGCTACACAGTTATCGCTGAAATTGGTTCGAACATGGTATTTCACTCCCAGATATGGAGATGCATGTTGCAGAAATTCCCGGTGAAGTTGTTTGTCGATTCTGGACTGTTTGCCAAAAGCACCAATAACCAACCGGGCTTCTACCGGCTCGCCTCCGGAAATCTCAACTTTAAATAAATTATCCTGAAAATGAATATCGAGCACTTGCGTACCCAATGCTGCCTCTGTGCCATAGGACAGAGCTTTCTGAAACAAAAAATTATCGAACTGATACCGGCTTATGCCAAATCCACCCAAATCCAGGGGCATATGTATTACTTTACCCGAAACGGAGGTTAGCATAAAATTACGAATGGTACTGGGCCGCAACGCTGATGGGTAAATATCAAGGGCCTGCAGAAAGGGAACTACTTCATTGGAAATATATTCGCCGCAAACTTTATGAAACGGGTATGTTTTTTTTTCAATCAATAATACATCCAATCCTGCTTTTGACAGTTGGATGGCATTGACCAGTCCGGCCAGGCCTCCGCCAATGATAATTACATCTTTCAATAGTATAAGTTAGAAACTTTATCTTTTTACGAAATCTAATATAGCTCATGAAGCAGCGATTTACTTCGCGAGTTCCGGATCCTTTTGCTCTTCCCGCGCAATTTCTCTTTGCTTTTCCTCAAAACGGATTACCCGCTTGGCCATACCCGGAAATATAAGTCCATGAAACGGCAGCACGGCATACCAGTACAATCGGCCGGCTAATCCACGGGGTCGGAAAGTAGCCGTTTGCAGCAAATAGTGCTGCCCTTCTTCTTTAATTACCTTAAATTCCAGCCATGCCTCGCCAGGCAATTTCATTTCGGCATATAATAATAATCGTTCTTCTTTTTTGTCAGCTACCAACACACGCCAGAAATCCAGGGCATCGCCGGCTACCAACTGGTTGCTGCTGCGCCGACCTCTTCGGAGTCCTACTCCTCCTACCAGCCGGTCTAAAAACCCACGAATTTTCCAGAGGAATCCCAGGTAATACCAGCCGCGCTTGCCACCAATACTCCAGATGTTTTCTACCACCTGTTCACGGGGTTTATCAAAGGGAACTTTCCGGATATCGTTAAAAATTCCGTATTCCGGAAGTTTCATATATTCCAGCATGTTCAGATCAATTTTGCTGCTGTTGAAGGAATCTTTCCAACTGGAAGCCACTTCATTCTGGGCAATTTTGTCGAACGCTTTTTCTACCGCCTGCCGATAGGTTAACAGTTCTATCGGTACCAGTTTTTCAATTCCTTTTTTCTTCACAATTACCTCATTCTTCATGCTGTCGACCAGGCTTCGGGCCAGCGCGAAAGGCGTAGCGGTTACGAAATACAGCCACAGAGATGACAATCGGGGCGACAGCACCGGCACAGACAAAATATAGCGTTTCAGTCTTCTTACTTCTGCAAATTGCAAAAGCATTTGTTTATAGGTGAGGATATCAGGTCCACCAATGTCGTAAATTTTATCAAAGGCTTCTTCTTTCAGAATTACACCTTCCAGGTACTGCAATACATTTCTGGAAGCAATAGGCTGGCACCGGGTTTTTACCCATTTTGGCGCTACCATTACCGGAAGCTTTTCTACCAGGTCGCGGATAATTTCGAAAGAGGCGCCACCGGACCCAATGATGATGGCTGCCCGCAGAATGGTAGTGGGCACAGTGCTTTTCATCAGAATATCTTCCACATTTTTACGGGACTGTAAATGTTTAGAGAGATTTTCATCGTTCACAATTCCGCTTAAAAAAATCACCTGACGGCATTTTGTTGTTTTGATGTGGTCGGAAAAATTCTGGGCCGACAGCTTTTCTTTCTCAGAAAAATCGGATGAGGCACCCATGGAGTGGACCAGGTAATACGCTACGTCGATATCCTGAGGCAAATTTTCCAGGGTTTCTTTTTTTAAAAGATCACCTTCGTAAAAAGAAACACTATTGACGAGCGAATCATCTACTTTAATTCTTCGCCTGTCGCGAACCAAGCACACGATCTGATAACCCTGCCTGATCAGAATAGGCAGCAATCTCATCCCAATGTAACCATTCGCTCCGGTGAGTAATATTTTCATGACCCTTAAATTTTCTCTTATTGGCTGCTTTAACTAAACCCATAAGATGAAATACTGTTTTGATGAGCAGCCAAACAAAAGGCAATAAAAAAGCGAAACCACCTGCGCAGAGGTAATTTCGCTTTACGATAAAAACCAAAAATTTATTACTGCTTCGCCAGGCTTGCGTCGCTGGTATGGATTCGGCTAATTACCAGTTCTCCTACTTTCCGCCCCTGTTCCACACCGTTATTAATGGCAGGTCGATAGTGAATACCGCCGTATAATCTACTAATAGCCGCTTCCTGTGAGGCCTGTATAAACGAATCGAATGAGCGGGGCGGCAAACCATAAGCTACCTCTGTGGTATCGGTAAAGGCAAAAGATTCGCCATACATTTTGGTTAGGATTGTGGCAGCGGCTGTTGATACTACGCTATGTCCGCTGGTATATTCCGGAAATGGAGGGGTTTGCAGCACCGGCAACCAATCGGGATCGATATACTGATTAATCACTGTTTCGGGGCGGATAAGGTTGCTGCGGTATTTTTCGTCCCAGCAACTGATAAAACCATCAAACAAAGCCACTGAAACCAATGCATAAGATTCGGTGGTTTTAATAAAATCGGCATTGGCTTTGCGGCAGGCAATGGCCGTAATACCTTCCCAATGCCCGCCTGGGGTTATTTTTTTAGTAGCAAACATCAGGTGGCCCTGCAGGTGCGAAACATACGGATTGCAATCCCAGAATTTGGCAATGGCTTCCTGATCTTCTGTTAGGTTTTTTCCGGTTTCGTACACATCCATAGCCTCTTTAAAAAAGGCATCGTCTTTTTTTGTTTTAAAAGCAGTAGGGCGTGGCGGAATAAACTGCGAAGCAGAATCTAACACAAAAGGCCTGATTTCGCTCCAATGCGGTTCAATGGCATCCATATACGCAGGCGGAGTGGGTTTCCAACGATCACCCTGATCGGTAATTTCAAATTTAGCGAAGGTGCGTGTTTGCTTGTACATATCCTTGTCGGCCCAGGCCAGAATATGTTTGGCAACCAACTCGCCATAAGCGACAGACCGTTCGTATACCTCCTCGGGTATGCCGGCATCTTCTATCCTTTTGTATAAACTGTTTCTGTAATCATCTAAAGTTTGTTCTGAAAAAATCATGGCTTTTCCTACGGTAAGAAAAGCGTGTATACTGGCCAGTGGGTAACAGTACTCGACATTGGCTTCGGGTTTGGGAATGGGTGTAAGTCCTCGCAATTGCCCGGCCAGCGGCTGGTATTCCGGATTTTCGTTCACCATAACTTCATAGGCCGCAATGCTGGGATAAGCATAAATCCGGCTGGCTACCGGTGGTGAGAATATGTCGTGCACAATTATTTTGGTAAGCATATTCATCGATTCGTGAATAACCTCCGGATTGTACACTATTTTTTTGTACTCGCCACTCTCCTTGTTACATCCGTAAAATACTGTCGCGATCAGCATGCTGATCAGTGCTTTGGATATACTTTTTCTCATAACTTTCAAATTTTTTTCACCAGGCGATATGCCGCGGTAAATCAGGCATTAGCGTTTCTGGTTATAGTAATTGGTTAAAATTTATATGAATTATCAAATTTCCGCAACCTCTGACTTTTTCAGTAACAGTAAAATCACCACATTTAGTTTCTCATGTTTCAAAATTTTGTAGAAACTCACAGCACTGTTCGACAATCAAGCATTTTCCGCAAAGTTAACACATTTATTGTTTACCCGATAAAATGATAAAAAACTAATACTGTTTTTGTTGCCTCGAAACAACTGCATGTATTATAAAGACTAAGTTTTTGAAACCGCTTATTTTTCTTCAGATAGCAGTTTTAGCAACACACCGTTGGTCCATCCAAATCCATCCTGTAAGGCATATTCACCGCCACCAGCGTCTAGTGTAATGTCTTGTACATTGTATTTTTCTACCAGTTTGCCGGTATTTTTATAAACCCGTATGTTATTCCGTACCCACCGGTCGGCAATAATATTGGCCAGCGATTCAAATCCATAGTTTTTCAATCCCCGGATGGTAATCCATTCCAGGGGTGGCCAGCCATTGGGCGCGTCCCACTGCTCACCAGTTGGGACGGTAGTAGAAAGTACGCCACCCGCGCTCAGGAATGTTTTTTCGGCAAAGTCAGCGATAAACCTGGATTCTTTGGGCGATACCAGTTTGAAAAACAAAGGATACAAACCGGCCAAGGAGTAAGATTTCTTTAACTGCCGGGCTACAAAGTCGTAATCGGTGTAATAATTTACCGCTGTATCCCAGCAGTATTTCCGGAGGGCCTGCTGCCGGATCTGGGCAAGTTTACGATATTTTTCCTGTAACGATTTATTACCCTGTAATTGATAGATATGCGAAAGGGTCATCTCCATATTGTATAACAACGAATTCAGGTCAACCGGTATGATTTCGGTAGTATGGATTGTAGCCAGGGTTTGTCCGTCTTTAAACCAGCGGCTGCAAAAATCCCAGCCCGACTCCGCGGCGGCACGCAGGTGCCGGTATACTTCCGGCGCGTCACGCCCCGATTTTTTAGCCGTTTCCATATCTTCTTTATAAGCTTCCGGTCGGGGCGTAGTTTTATCGTCCCAATACCGGTTCAGTATTTCACCGCCCTGCAATCGAACTACCCTGCGGTGCGCGGGGTTTTGTGCTGTAAGCCCTGCTTTCCCCTCCATCCAGAAGTTATACTCTTTCAAAATGGCAGGCAGGTATTTGGTAAATATGAAATCGCCTTCTGTTTTGGCCAGGAGGCTTACCATTGAAGCAAAAAAAGGAGGCTGAGAGCGCCCCAGGTAATACGTACGATTGCCATTGGGTATAAAGCCAACTGTATCAATCAGATAAGCGAAATTATCCAGTATATGCTCGATAAGGTCGGTTTTACCTGAAACCTGTAAGCCCAACATGGTAAAGTAAGAATCCCAGTAATATACTTCACGAAAACGGCCACCAGGCACAACGTAGGGATGAGGCAGGGGTATGAGTGAGGTAGTGGTAATGGTATCGGGCTCGCGCTGTAGCACTTCCCATAACTGATTGATATGCTGTTCAACCGGTCGCGACCGGTCGCTCTCATATTCTTTTGCCTTACTTTGGGGTACTTTAAAGTTTCTTAACACAAATTCTTTCAGGTCAAATTCAGTGTTACCTACATTCTGACGGTACTCCCGCATGATTTTATCAGGAGCATACAGGGGAATACAGTCGGGAAAAGTTTTAGAATCAGGGAAAACCGCCTGCGTTTGTACTTCTTCAAAAAGACTACCGAAAGCATCTTCAAAATTTATCTGCGCCCAGGTGGTTTTTCCGGAAGCTAATAGCAAGCATATGAAAATAAATTGTTTTATGTAAAATTTCTTTACCATATCACTTTAGTATAATTACTTACAAATTTTTCATTAAAGCATATCCTTCTGCTTTGTTTATCAAAGTTAATTTTTCATTTTTGGTATTCCTAGCATAATAAGCAAGGTACGTTTTCTTATCTATTTTGCCTTTACCGCAATCATCAGGTAATTTCATACTTATGACCGTTAGTAACCAACTATTTTTTATATTTTAGTGTCATTTAAAAACCTATGAAATATCTTCTGACAAGTATTACCTGCCTGATATGCTGCTGTGCGCTTTACAGCCAAAGTATATTGGATATGCGCATTACCGGTCAGTTTGAGAACGTTTCGCTACAACAGGTTATCCATACCATCGACCAGCAGTATGCTGTTGATTTTTATTATAAAGCTGCCTGGCTTCCTGAAAAAACAGTCTCCTTTCAGTTTGAAAATACCACCCTGGCTGAGGTATTAAACCAATTACTACAAAATACCACACTTACATTTACCAGTTACAGCAACTATGCGATAATCATAGCTCCTCAAAAAGATTTAACGCAGGAATTTACGCAGGAGTATTTTGTCCGTAAAGGTAGGCAGCAAAATTCGTCAGGACCTGCCGAATATGACATTCTTACGTTGGGCGATTCTTCCAAAACCAGTGCAACCGGAAAGGCTGAAGTTTTCGGAACCATTACCGATGCCATTACAGGTGAATATTTAGCCGGAGCCACCATTTACATATCCGATCATTCACTTTCGGCTACTGCCAATGCGGAAGGAAAATTCCGTATGGGTCTACCCGTGGGCCTGTATCAGGCTACCGTGCAGTTTGTGGGTTATGAACCCAAAACGCAATACATCAGGGTACTTAGCAATGATGCCTGGCCCATCAGGCTGGTGCCCGAAGCATTTGAGCTGAATGAAGTGGTAATCAGAGAAAAAACCGATAACAGCAATATACAATCGGTGCAGGCAGGGATTGAAAAATTAAGTATCAATCAGATTAAACAATTACCTGCTTTTTTGGGCGAAGTGGATGTAATCAAAAGCCTGTTGACGTTACCGGGTGTGAGTACCGTAGGGGAGGGTGCCAGTGGTTTTAATGTAAGAGGCGGTACCATTGACCAGAACCTGATTATGCAGGATGAAGCCCTGGTTTTTAATTCGTCGCACGTGTTGGGCTTTTTTTCCGTGTTTAATCCCGATGCTATTAAAGAAGTGGTATTGTACAAAGGAAATATCCCCGCGCAATATGGTGGCAGACTTTCTTCTGTGCTGGATGTAAAACTAAAGGGAAGTAATTACGATACTTTCAAGGGGCAGGGTGGCCTGGGTATTGTTTCCAGCCGGATTTTGCTGGAAGGACCCATTGTTCAGGATAAAACCGCTTTTATGATGGGTGCACGCTCTTCGTATTCCGACTGGATTTTACGCCTGATGAAAGATCCTGATCTGAAGAAGAGCGCGGCTTTTTTTTATGACCTGAATGCCAAAATTTCGCACCGGTTTAACAATAGCAGTTCGTTATCCCTTTCTTATTACCAAAGCTACGATAACTTCCAGTATTCTGATCAGTTTGGTTATGCCTGGGGTACGCAAACTGCCAACTTTACCTGGAATCAGATCATTTCTTCTGATCTTTCTTCTTCATTTACGGTCGTTTATGGCAATACCAACAATGAGTCGTACGATCCGGAGGGTTTTGATGCGTTTACGCTTCGGAATGGTCCTCAATATTTTAAGCTGAAAGAAAACTTTTTCCTCACGCCTTTCGGAAACCATAAAGTGAATGCCGGGGCAGAGGCGATCCGTTATATTTCCAAACCTGAAACCCTGAATAAAAGAGGCAGCGAATCGGGCATTGTTCCCGAAAAAATTGAAAAAGACGATGGGCAGGAACTGGCTTTTTATGTAAATGATGAATTCGATTTGGATGACCGCTTTTCATTTTCGCTTGGCCTGCGGTATTCTCTTTTTCAGCAGTTAGGTCCGGGACGTGTTTTATCATATATCCCTGGTATGCCCCGGCAGCCTGATCACATTATTGATTCTGCTTTTTACCAGGCAGGTACCATTATCAGCCAGTATCATGGATGGGAACCAAGGGTATCTATGAAAATTAGCCTTGGAGTTAATAATTCTGTAAAGCTGAGTTACAACCGCCTGTACCAATATATTCACCTGATTTCCAATACCACAGCGGCAGTGCCGGTAGACATCTGGCAGGTGAGCAACACGTATATTCCGCCCCAATATGCCGATAATTATTCGATAGGATACTTTCAGAACCTCCGGCAAAATACCTGGGAAACCTCGCTGGAGCTTTATTACAGAAACCTGCATAATGTGGTTGAATACAAAGATTTGCCCGAATTATTACTGAACGATCACCTTGAAACGGAATTACTGAGCGGCATTGGTAAAGCGTATGGTGCGGAACTATCCATTCGTAAAGTAAGTGGTGTATTAACGGGCTGGCTATCGTATACCTATTCCCGTACTTTCAGCAAAGTAAAAGGCAATAGTACCGAAGAAACCATCAATCAGGGCGACTGGTTTCCATCAAATTTTGACAAACCTCACAATCTGAATTTGTCGGTCAATATTAAAGCCAACAGGCGCAGTCAGTTTGCTGTTAATTTTAATTACAGCACCGGCCGGCCCATTACGGCACCCATTGCCAATTACTTTATCGGTGCTACCGTAATTCCCCATTATTCGGCCAGAAACCGATACAGAATACCTGATTATCATCGGCTGGATGTTTCATATACCATCGATAGCAATATTATCCGCCGCAAAAAGGTGAAGGGAAGCCTCACTTTTTCATTGTACAATGTATATGCCCGCAATAATGCCTTTTCTGTTTTCTTCAGGCGCGACCTGCAAAGCACGGCCAGTGCCTATAAACTTTCGGTATTGGGAAGTATTTTTCCGGCGGTTACCTATAATTTTGAATTCTGATGAAAAGGGCAGCATACATACCGGAAGTATATTTCATTTTTTTGCTAGCCGGTGCTGGCTGCGTGGAAAGGTTTAACTTTACCCCAGACGAACCTGTATCGTTGCTGGTGGTAGACGGCAGCATTCATCAGGGAGAAGGGCCTTTTTATATTAAATTAAGCCGTACTTCAGCTTTTGGCAGTGGACTTCAGCCAGAACTTGATGCCCACATTACTCTTTATAACGATCAGGGAGAAAGTGAAAGTTTCGCGGAAACTTATCCAGGCATTTATGAAGTAGGCGGGCATATTGTAAAAGGCATTCCCGGCACTACCTATTATATTGAGATTGTTTCCGGAGAAAATATGTATCGGTCTGAACCTCAAACCATGCCCCCGGTTATTGAGGCAGACAGTGCCTATTTTGACGTAAACGTAACCTCTATGGTAGATGGGAACGGCAATATATCGGAAAGAAGACGGGTGAATGTATATGTGGATTCACCGGTTAAACAGGAAAACCATGACGCTCTGTTGCGGTGGTCTACCGATGTGAGTTATTCAGTAACCGAGCGTGTTTGCAATCCGATTAAACCACCTTCTACCTGTTATGTTACCGACACGGTAAATACACAAAACATAATTATCTTCAACAGCGAGCGCATAGAAGCCACCCGACTTAGCCGATTTTTCCTGTTCACGCAGCCTACCGACCCTATTTATGCCTTTTACACCAGGTATTATGTAAATGTGTACCAGTATTCCCTGAACAAAGAAGCGTTTGTGTATTGGGGAAAACTACAAAAAATTGCCAATGAAAAAGGAAATATTTTTGATACGCCACCGGCTGCTGTACCAGGAAATATCTATAATATAAACAATAGCGATGAAATGGTTTTGGGTTTTTTCGAGGCCTCTACTGTCGATACCGTGCATACCAACCTGAACCGGGGCGACCTGGCTCCTTTGCCCGTACCGGAATTCTGTGGGTTTGGCGTTAATTCACAACCCAACGACCGAAATGCCTGCTGCAATTGTTTATTGTTACCTAATAGCAGCAAAGACAGGCCGGCTTACTGGGATTAAAAATTTAACAACTGATTTATGCGGAACTTTGGTACCGGCTTTTTATTGATTGTGCTCCACCTCGTTTGCCCGTATAGCTGGGGCCAAACAGCTGCTACCTCATCTGAAGCTGTTGCCGAACAGTTGTATGTGCATTTCGACAAGTCTTTTTACACCACAGGTGAAACGATCTGGTATAAGGTTTATTTATTAAACCCGAATACGGCTGCCCTGCAAAGTGAGATTATTTATGTGGATCTGCTCAATAAAAAAGGTGAAATGGTAATGCAGCAAAAACTAAAAAGAGTACAGCGTACCGCCTCCGGAAGCCTGGTAATTCCCTTTGATCTGGCAGAAGGCTATTATCAGTTAAGGTGTTACACGCAATGGAATCTGAATTTTGGAAAAGAGGCTGTTTTTTACAGCAACTTTCCGATTTACAATGCCTGGGAAGAAAGGGATGGACATTCGGCAGGATCAGAAACAAGGCTTCCAGAAGATACGGCAGTTACCGGATTACAAAAGCAAGACCTGTCCATTACTCTCAAAACAGACAAGGATACCTATCTGATAGGTGAAAAAGTGACTTTACTGATTGAAGTTACTGATGCCAGCCATCATCCGGTTGCCGCTAACCTCTCTGTGTCGGTAGTAGATTCAGAATTGGTACAGGACAATATTGGGTTAAACAATAAAGTATGGAATTACGCTTCTGTGGGTCACCTGAGTAGTCAGGGCATTGAATTTGAACCTGAGAAAACAGTAAGTCTGAATGGTAAAATACTTGATCCGGCTACTTCAGAACCAGTTACAAGCCAATTTATATCTGTACATTTTATAGACGATCAATCGTTTATTAACACCGCTGTTTCAAAAGGACAATTGCATCTGGATTTCCCCGATTTGTATAGCCCGCAAATTATACAGATTCATAACCACAACCCATTTCAGGAAGCAGTGCCTGCAGTAGAAATACAATCAGTAAGCAGCTTTGCGCCAGTAGCCGATATACCTGAATGGCTTCCTGAGAGAACGCCGGTTGTACAGCAGTATTTGGAAATGAGTAGATTAAGAAGAAAGCTTGACGAAATTTTTTATGCTTCCGAGGCCAAGCCATTACCTGAAACCAAAGAAGTCATTTCTCTTTTTAACCCTGATAAATCTTATTTGATGAAGGATTATCAGTTGCTTAAAACTGTAGAAGAATTTGTTGAACAGGTTTTCACAAAAGTGAGAATTTCAGAAAAAACCGGTAAAAAAACGGTCAGGCTTTTTAATCCGTTAACGCAAAAATTTATGGAAGACAGTCCCTGGTATATGGTAAATGGATACCTCACCCAACAGGAAGATGCAATTTTAGCCATGCCTGTGAAAGATCTGGAAAAACTGGATTTGTTTCTTTACCGGAATACCATAATCACACAGTTTCCTCAACTGATGATCAGAAATGGAATTATAGCCATTACTACCAAAGATGGAAAAATACCGCAGGAACTGATCAGTGATCACAATTCGTTTACATTCCAGGGATTCGCAGCGCCAAAAGACTTTACCGTACCAGTTGCTCCTGAAAATAGCGCCAATAAAATGCCGGATTTTCGTCCATTGATCTATTGGAACCCCGAAATAGTAACGAATGAAAGTGGAAAGGCAAGCCTCAGTTTTCCCACGTCTAAAGCCATAAGCCGGTTTCGCATACAGGTAGAAGGAATATCGAGCGAAGGAAAAATGGGAGCCAACACTATTACTTATGAAGTCCAGTTTCCTGAAAATTAAAATATCTGAAGTTTACTGTTGGTAGGTGAATTTACTTTTAATACTTCCAGCGGGAGATTATTTCTGGCTA
>JBGTIS010000172.1:0-3201 GCA_041745535.1 Cyclobacteriaceae bacterium
TGAGGTGATCCACCTTGGGCACGACCGGAGTGCCGAGGAAATCGTAAATACTGCCATTCAGGAGGATGTACAGGCCATTGCCGTTACTTCTTACCAGGGCGGACATATGGAGTATTTTAAATATATGTACGACATGTTTCAGGAAAAAGGGGCCGGGCATATCCGAATTTTCGGGGGTGGCGGCGGGGTTATCCTTCCACAGGAAATCAAAGCCCTGATGGAGTATGGAATATCGCGCATCTATTCTCCCGACGATGGTCGCACAATGGGTTTGCAGGGTATGGTGAATGATTTACTGCAACAGTGCGATTTTCCGAGAGGAAACCAACCTGACAGTGCCGTAAGCCACCTGAAAGATAAAGATGTCAGCGCCATTGCCTCCCTGATCTCCGCGGCAGAAAATTTTCCTGAAAAAGCCAGGAAATCCCTCGATAAAGTCCAGGATATGGCTCAAAAAAAACACATACCCGTGCTGGGTATAACCGGCACCGGCGGGGCGGGAAAATCTTCCCTAACAGATGAATTGGTAAGAAGATTTTTGATGGATTTTCAGGATAAAACCCTTGCCATCATTTCTGTGGACCCTTCCAAACGGAAAACAGGCGGTGCCTTGCTGGGCGATCGTATCCGGATGAACAGCATCGATACCTCCCGGGTGTACATGCGTTCCCTGGCCACCAGGCAAGCTAATTTATCCCTTTCCAAATACGTACAGGAAGCTATTCAGATATTGAAAGCTGCCCGGTATGACCTCATCATTCTTGAAACATCCGGGATCGGACAGGCTGATACAGAAATTCTGGATCATGCAGATGTTTCTTTGTACGTGATGACGCCGGAATACGGGGCAGCCACCCAGTTAGAGAAAATAGATATGCTGGATTTTGCCGACATCATCGCGCTCAACAAGTTCGACAAGCGGGGCGGTCAGGATGCGCTGCGGGATGTAAAAAAACAATACCAGCGTAACCACGGACTGTGGCACAGTGATGTGGAAGCCATGCCGGTGTATGGCACCATCGCCTCCCAGTTCAACGACCCGGGCACCCATGCTCTGTACAAAGCCATTATGGAAAAAATCGTGGAAAAAGCCAAAGTAAATTTCTCATCCAGCTTTGAGGGGTCCGTGGAGCTGTCTGAAAAAATCCATATTATCCCTCCCCCTCGTACCCGATATCTTTCAGAAATTGCGGAAAACAATCGCCAATACGATGCATGGGCAGCAGCGCAGGCCGAGGTAGCGGAACAGCTTTACAGCATCCACAAAACAATCGATACCCTGGAAAGCAGTGAGGTGGAAGGAAAAGAAACAACCCTTGCCACATTAAAACAAACCTATGATAAGCTTGCCTCAGGGCTTGACCGGGAGAACACAAAAACTTTAGCCGGATGGCCCGCCAAAGTTGAAAAATACAAACAGCCTGAATTTACTTTTAAGGTACGCGACAAAGCGATCAGGATACAAACCTGTGAGGAAACCTTGTCGCACACCCAGATACCCAAGGTGATAGCTCCCCGATATAAAGCCTGGGGGGATTTGCTGCGATGGATATTGCAGGAAAATCTGCCTGGAGAATTTCCTTATACAGCCGGTATCTATCCATTCAAGCGAACCAATGAAGATCCTACCCGCATGTTTGCCGGCGAGGGAGGCCCGGAACGTACCAACCGCCGCTTCCATTACCTGAGTGAAGGCATGCCTGCCAAACGGCTTTCCACCGCTTTTGATTCGGTAACGCTCTATGGGCATGACCCCGACCACCGCCCCGACATTTATGGAAAAGTAGGTAATTCCGGTGTATCCGTTTGCTGCCTGGACGATGCCAAGAAACTGTATTCCGGTTTTAACCTCGCCAATCCGATGACCTCGGTATCTATGACCATTAACGGGCCTGCCCCGATGCTGTTAGCCTTCTTTATGAATGCCGCCATCGATCAGCAATGTGAAATTTATATCCGTGAAAACGGAATGGAAGCAGACGTTACCGAAAAAATCAGACACATTTTTAAAGAAAAAGAAACACAGCCACCTGCATACCAGGGAGAAAAGCCGGCAGGACATAACGGATTGGGCCTTATGCTACTGGGTGTTACCGGCGATCAGGTATTGCCCGGAGAAACGTATGAAAAAATTAAAGTCCAAACACTTTCCACGGTAAGAGGCACCGTACAAGCAGATATTTTGAAAGAAGACCAGGCCCAGAATACCTGCATCTTTTCCACAGAACTGGCCTTACGCATAATGGGGGATGTGCAGGAATATTTTATTGAAAATAAGGTCAGAAATTTCTATTCTGTATCCATTTCAGGTTATCATATCGCGGAAGCCGGAGCCAACCCCATTACCCAATTGGCTTTTACGCTGGCCAATGGTTTTACTTACATAGAATATTACCTGAGCCGTGGTATGGACATCAATGATTTCGCGCCCAACTTTTCATTTTTCTTTTCCAATGGCATCGATGCGGAATATGCGGTGATTGGCAGGGTAGCCCGCAGGATCTGGGCCAAGGCATTGAAACATAAGTACGGCGCCGATGCGCGCTCGCAAATGCTGAAATATCATATACAGACTTCGGGACGTTCGCTGCATGCACAGGAAATCGCTTTCAATGATATTCGTACTACACTACAGGCTTTGTACGCCATTTATGACAATTGTAACTCATTGCATACCAACGCCTATGATGAAGCCATTACCACTCCGACCGAAGAATCGGTAAGGCGGGCAATGGCCATACAACTCATCATCAATAAGGAATTTGGGCTGGCGAAAAATGAAAATCCGATGCAAGGGTCATTTGTGATTGAAGCGTTGACCGATCTGGTAGAAGAAGCCGTGCTGTTCGAGTTTGACCGCCTCACCGAGCGGGGCGGTGTGCTCGGCGCAATGGAAACCATGTATCAGCGCAATAAGATACAGGAAGAAAGCCTGTATTATGAAACGCGGAAACATTCCGGCCAATACCCGATTATTGGCGTAAATACTTTTTTAGACAAAAAGGGTTCCCCTACCCTGATACCGGGAGAAGTAATCAGGGCCACACAGGAAGAGAAAGAAGTCCAGATCGCTACCCTTCAACACCTGCACCATCGTTATGCGAAAGAAGCAACGCATTCCCTTGATGAGATCAGACAGGCCACTTTGCAAAATAAAAATCTGTTCAGTACCCTGATGGAAGCCAGTAAATATTGCTCACT
>JBGTIS010000173.1:0-11693 GCA_041745535.1 Cyclobacteriaceae bacterium
CCAGGGAGGAATCAATGCCGCGGTTCACTTATCAGATCATACATTTGCTGTTTCCCGATATGATTTTGGCGACAACTTTTTATTACCTTCAGTAGCGATTGATCTGAGTGCCATCAGTTTTAGTGGTGATTGGGAGGCAAACGGTTATCCGGAACTTTCTTCTGACACAAAAGTGATTGTTAAAAAAGCGCGGATTGGTGAAAGGAACATTATATTGTATGCCAGTGACACCAAAAGTAAGCAAATCGTAATTTATGCCTATGATGAAATGAATGGCGAGCTTTTGGGCACCCACTATTTTGGTGAAACCTACCCGTACGAAATTGGTGAGTTTGCCCAAACCAGTGATGGAGGGCTGATTATTCTGGGTAAGACTTATGTGGCTGGTCGCTTTCCCAGGTTATCATTCTTCAAATTAACAAAGGAAGAAGTTGCTTCCTTAATTTGGTAAGCAACTTCTTTTTATGCTATTGTTTAATTACCCTGAATACCTTGTTTTCGGAGGTAGGAGATTTAATCTCCAACATATACATGCCAGAAGGTAATCCAACCGCTGGTATTTCAACACTGGTTTCTACCCCATCAGTGATTACATCTTTACTAAACAGGATGGCACCCATTACATTACGCAAATGAACTTCCAGTTTGCCGGCAGGTAAGCCAGATACGTCTACTTTTAGTTCGTTGCTGAACGGATTAGGATAAACGCGGATGGCCTCACTCAAATTCATAGTAGTATCAACTGCCTCAATAATTGACTCGATTTTTTTGACCTCACCTGCATTGGCAATTCTCGCAGCGGCTGCTCCTGACTTATAGGTCTGGATGATCAATGCATTAAGATACCCAAATACTGCGCCTGCAGCCAAATTAATATCAATATAAGCATATCCATTCTCATCAGGTGAAACCTTATTAATTTGCACCGTATTGTTAGTGTTAAAAGACGCGTTTAAAGAAACCGTAGTACCATTTATAGTATAATTTGTAATACGATTTCCAGAGCCATTACGACTTCCGAAGAAAACAAAGTTGTACTGTTCAGTTTGTTTCAATCCACTAACACGTAGTTGCGCTGTACTGCCTACATCTAACCAATATGCGTATTGCATCACTTTGTCGGGTACCACACCAGAATTATTTCCAGTATTCATACCCAAACTATTAGCGCCATCGAAAGCATCAGTTGTAGTAATGCTAATGCCAGAGTTCTGGCCGTTGTCTTTATTCAAAGGACCAAATGTAATTTCTAATTCCTCAGGTACCGTATTGGTATTATTCCAGGGCGCTCCTTGTGGATTGACATCATTAAAATTAAGATAAACCAGGTAATCGAAAGTACTTGCCCCCGCAATATTACTGTAATTAGTGACTGCCCCAGTACCTGTGCCTCTTATTCTATATTCGTACCGTGTATTCTGTTGTAAGCCTGTATCATCAAAACTGGTGATATTGGCCCCCGTAGTACCCACCTGACTAAAACTTCCTCCCACCAGCCTGCGCTCAATCTGATAACCCGTTTCCCCTTGCCGATCAGCCCAGATCAGCATAATGTTGGTTTTTGATTGCCCAATGGCTACCAGACTGTTTACCGTAACGCTAATGGTTTCACTATCAGTGCCGCCATTGCCATCATTTACCTGAATCTGAATGTTATTAAAGGTATCCACATTATTCACACTCGGATTGAAGCTCAGTTTCATGGTCCCATCTCCCTGGTCAGAAAAACTGGCAAACCCAGGAAGATTTGTAACGGAATATGTCAAATCATCTCCATCCGGATCGTTACTGGCAACCTTAATTTCAGTTCTGATACCAAAATCAACCGTCTGATTACCGATTGCTGACAGCACAGGCTGACTGTTATTGGTAATAAAGTTTTTACTTACCGGTGACGATTCCCCTCCTATATTATAAGCTACAACCTGATAATAATATTTGGTATGGGGCAATAATTCTGTATCTTCAAATTCCTCTACATTCACACCCAGTTGGGTTACTTCCAAATAATTGGGAAGTTCTGTTTCCAGCGCTCTTTTTACAATAAAACCTTCTTCATTATTCGCGTTATCTGTCCAATGTAATTTGATCGTACTATTGGTAATCGGGCTGGCCGTTAAATTAGAAGGTGCTGTAGGCGGATTAGGCAGGCCCAATGTAGTAGCACTGGCTATATCACCACCTCCACCACCACTTTGTAAACCATTCATAGCACTTACCACTTCACTACCAGAAAGCGAACCTTCAAATATCATTACGTCGTCTAACAATCCGGAAAATGTCTGACCATTATCATTAAATGCATTACTCTGATTCGTTCCCCCAAGTCCTCCGTTATCTCCATGATTGTTTACGCTACTGAACCCTACATTGGCTACTTCAGTGGCCAAACTTCCATCGATATATAACTGTAATTTACCAGAGTTAAAAACTAAAGCAATATGCTTCCATGCCGTACTGGTAAAAGCTGTACTTAGGGTAGGAGAATTGCCAACATTTGTTACCTTAGCTTCCAGATTACCATTCCGTATCCTGATGGCCATGCCCCGGGTAGAACCTCCTTCATCATAAAGCACCTGGTTCCCACTGGTTTGGTTGGCCTTAATCCACATTGCCACACTTCGCTTGGTGAATGCGTCGTGCATAAAGCCTGTAGAACCGGTTGCGCCAATCTGAACATAATCGTTAATACCATCCAGACTGATCGCATAACCACCTTCTTTAATTTCTAAATTACTGGCGGTTGCGGGGAAAGCACTGGTAGCGGCAGAGAGTAAACTACCCATATTTACAGATTTACTGGAAGCCACAAGCGTGTTTCCTTCGGTAGAAAACTGAGGATTTCCCACAGCTTCTGCCCGTGCGTTATTCCCACTGGCATCGGAATAGTCAGTAGCTAATGGCCAATAGGCTTCTTTTGGCTTACTCACACCACTAATGGAACCATCTTTTACGCTATTGATCTCAGCAGAAGTTAATGCGTCAGTAAAAATTACCACATCGTGAATTCCACCAGTAAATAACTGTCCATTATTTTTAAATGCGTTATTCTGATTATTACCGCCTAGTCCGCCATTGTCTCCATGAGTGCCCACAGTAGTATAGCCTACATTGGCCACTTCCGATACCTTAACACCATCTACAAACATCTGAAATTTACCGGCATCAAATACCAACGCGACATGTTTCCATGCGGTGCTGGTAAAAGCTGTACTTAACGTTTGTGAATTATGACTGTTAGACACTATGGCTTCCAGGTTGCCATTTATTAACCGAATGGCCATTCCTGTTGAGGACCCACCTTCGTCGAAAATAATCTGGTTACCGGTAGTTTGAGTGGCTTTAATCCACAAAGCCACAGTTCGTTTATTGAAAGAATTATGCATAAATCCAGTACTTCCGGTAGCACCAATCTGCACATAATCATCGGTCCCATCCAACGCCAGATACTGTATGCCAGTGCCCGGTGGTGGTGGCGGTGGATCGCCTCCCCCATCACTGTCTACGAAAACTGGTCCATTTACCCCCGTAGCAGTACGATTATTGCCACTGCCATCAGCATAGTTATTGTTAAATCCCCAACGGGCAGCCAAAGGAGCCGCAACCGTTCCTCCTCCACCACCTGCCAAAGGCGATTCACCTGTGTTGCCTACGGCCCGAACCTGGTAATAGTAGGTAGTGTTGGCCTGTAAACTCAGATCACTGTAGCTGGTCTGATTAGCATTTACTTTGCCAATATAAGCATAAGTGCCACCTGAAGATAAACTTCTGAATACTTCAAAGGAAGTTTCGTTATTGCTGTTGTCCTGCCAGCTCAGATTAATACGTTGATAGCTGGCTGCATTGGCCGTTAACCCGCTAGGTGAAGTAGGTCCTGAAGGAGTGCCATTGCCAGTTCCGGCATAAGCCGAACTTTGACCACTTTTTTCAGACTGATTGCCGGCCGCATCTTTTGCCAATACCTGAAACACATAAATTTGCCCGGCCGTTAATCCTGTAGCACTATAACTGGTATTATTGCTGCTACCCACCTTGCTTCCATTTCTATAGATATCATATCCGGTTACGGCTTTATTATCGGTAGAAGCCTGCCAACTCAGGTTGATGCCATTAGAGCCTGTACTGCTGGCTACCAGGTTCTGGGGTATAGATGGTGGTTCGTCATCTACACCGGTACTGCCACTAATAGTTAGCACTCCCGATCCCCCTGAATCGTTAATACAACGGAGCTTATAGTAATAAGTAATATTGGCAGACAGGTTTTTATCCTGATACGATTGAGAATTCGAAGAAAGTGAAGCAATTAATACATAACCGATCGAAGCATTGGTTGACCGGTATAATTCGTAAGCAGTTTCGTTATTCGCATTATCCTGCCAGCTCAAATTAATTTGCGTTTCCGAAAAATTGGTAGCTACAAAATTTGATGGGGTTGCCGGCGCGTTGGCGCCATTGCCTACGGTTACTTTTACCGTGTTCGAAGTAAAACTACAACCCCCTGCGGTAAACCCTGAAACAGAGTAATTTCCAGCAGTGGAAACCTGAATACTTTGTGTATGAGCCCCATTTGACCAGTTGTAAGTGGTATATCCTGCTGGGGCAGACAACGTTACACTATTTTGTCCGGAAGGTGTAGGCAATGCGGTACTTCCGCTTACAGTTATGTTGATGGTTCCCGACGAAGTATTAATAATATTGGCCGGAACGGGTGACCAGTCAGACCAGGCTGAAGTGGAAGTTCTTTTAAATCTGGCTCTAAAAGCTCCGGTTTGAGTAATAGAAAGTTCATTTCCCGTGGCATTGGTAATAGTAGAACCGTTCCTTTGCCATTCATAGGCATTAAATCCTGGAGTTAAACCTGCTTTAGTATTTACAGCTCCGCCATTACAAAATTCAGATTTAAAAAATAAAACGTGCGGATTAGCCTTATGTACCTGCATTTTAAACGATATATAATCAGGTTCACTATATGCCTGCCCCCAGGCAGCATGACCTGTATTAGCATATTCTGTATAGAAAATGGCACCGCCTGCGGCTTTAATCTTATCCACCAACTTCCGGGTACCCACCGGATCTACCCGGGAATCATCCGCTCCCTGATACAGTTTTATGGGTGTATATTTGTATTTAGCGATGTCTGCCGCATCACCATAAGAAAGTGATGCACCACTAATCATAGTCGCGCCAGCAAAGGTGTCTGGATGTCGGATAAGAATACGCCAGGTGGAACTTGCTCCTGCGGATCTTCCTTCGACAGTAACCCGATTCAAGTCTACCCTAATATGCTGTGGAAGTTTTTTAATAATTTCATCAATCAGATCCAATTGCGCAAAAGTAAACTCACCGTCAGGTTTTCCATGAGGAGCCAGGAAAAATCCATTGTAGGTTCCATTATTAATGGCGGTTCTAACATCAAGCGCATTGGCACTACTAATGTGCCCGTCGTTATTGTACAAGGGAAATTGAGCACCCCCACCATGTAATCCTACCCACAATGGATATGTCTCAGTTCCATTCGGATTATAATTGGTCGGATAGGACAGTCGGAATTCCATTCCTTTATAAATATAGGATTTAAACATTTCGGTGCCCCAGGAAAGGGTTGGGGTTATAACCCATTTACCAAACTGACCATTTAGTGGTTGTTGGGGAGGATTATTTGGATTATAAACAACGATAGGATCATTAGGATCAAACACCTGAGCATTTACTGATTGAACAGTGGCGGATACACCTAAAAGTATAATTAAAAGTAGAAATTTTCTCATGACAGTTTGTGTAAGGTTTAAGCCAAAAATTCAATAAAACGCGGATTCAAGTAATAATTGACTAGTTCGATGAAAAATAAAAAAAATAAGAAACTTACTTGTTTGTAAATGCTCAGCCGAAATTTGTAACCTAAAAATATGAGAATTCAATAAACAAATAAGCACCACTAAGAATACTTTAAATATACTTAATTGCGCAATATTATAAAATAAAATCAAGTAAATATTTAAATATTTATTTGTTTAAAAATTTATTCCTTCAAAATCCTCTGATTGAACAAATCGCCATTTGCATTTGTAATTGTTAAGAAATATATTCCTTTCGATATATTAAGGTCTTTAATTTCAACAATATTATTGATATTATCCAATTGAACCTGCTGATTTAAAACAACATTTCCGATAGAATTTCTCAATGTAATATTTACGTTCCCTCCAAACTTTTCACCTGGTTGAATAAATAAATGATCTGAAAAAGGGTTTGGAAACACGCTGCCTGTGATAACCTGAGTACTATTGATTTCATTATACATTTCGGTTTCTCCTGAAACTTTACTTGTTTCGTTATTAAAAGCAATTCTGGCAGTGGTGGCAGGCGTACTATATGAATGAATAATTAGTCCGCCAATGTAACCAAACAAAGAATTGGTACCAGGCAATACATCAATTATAATCTCTCCCTGCGCGTTTGGAGCCATATTTGAAAGTTTAACAACTTTGCTAAAGTTATCTGATGCATTAAGAGAAACAGAAGAACCATTCACCACATAATCGGTTGTGCGGTTGGTATTTTGCCCGTTATCAATTCTACTGGCAAAGAATACAAAGTTATAACGTTCGGTCTGCTTCAATCCATTCACTTTTAATTGCCCTGAATTGGAGGCATCCAGCCAGTAAGTACTTCGCATTACGTTATCAGGTACAACACCAGAATTATTTCCCGTATTGATACCAGAGGGATTTTCGCCATCAAAATTTTTTGTGATTGTTACTGATAACCCTGAATTTTGTCCATTGTCATTCAGTAAACTGGAAAACACATCCGCGAGTTGCGGAACTCTGTTTGCATTATTCCAGGGAGAGGCAGCCGGATTATTCTGATTGAAATTTAAATGCACCAGATAATTAAGGGTACTGGTTGTCGCAATGTTACTATAACTGGTTACCGCACTGCTACCTATCCCTCTGATTCTGTATTCATAAGCGGTATTTTGTGATAACCCATTATCTATATAATCAGTAATATCTGCATTGGTAGTACCCACCTGACTAAAAGTGCCTCCGATCAACCTGCGCTCTATCTGATAACCTGTTTCACCCTGCCGATCGGCCCATTGTAAGGCAACACTGGTTTTAGAGTTTCCTATTGCTGTTAAACTGTTTACAGAAATACTGATAGTTTCGGTAGAACTTCCTCCAAAATTATCACTTACCTTAATTTGAAGGTTACTATAAACGCCTGTGTTATTTGCCCCGGCATTAATAATTAAACTCATAATACCACCGCCCTGGTCTTTAAAACTGACAAACCCTGGCAGGTTTGTTACGGAATAACTTAAGGCATCACCGTCGGCATCAGTACTGGTAACCTTGATTTCATATTTTACTCCAAAATCAACTACCTTGTTGCCTATTGCCGCCAATACAGGAGCTGTATTACTGGTTGTAAAACTTTTGCTTAAGGGTGTCGATTCTCCCCCCACATTATAAGCTACTACCTGATAGAAATATTCGGTATGAGGCTGTAAGCTTGTATTATCATATACAGTTATATTAGACCCCAACTGAGCAATTTGTGTATAATTTGGTAACTCTGCCGCGGTTGCTCTTTTTACTTTAAACCCTGTTTCGTTGTTAGCATTGTCAGTCCAGCTCAGTTTGACACTGTTTTTAGTTGTCACACTGGCAGTAAGATTGGTTGGGGCTGTAGGAGCACCGGTAAGCGGTTGTGTGGTGGCACTTGCTACTGCGGTAAAGGCTGACTCCCCATTGTTGTTAATTGCCCTTACTTTGTAATAATAAGTAGTATTGGCAGCCAGCCCCAGGCTGCTATAGCTGGTTATGTTAGAGTTTACTTTACCTAAAAACACATAAGCTCCTCCTGAACTTAAACTTCTGTATATTTCAAACCCGTTTTCATTATTGCTTTTGTCCTGCCAGGTTAAATTAATTTGCTCGTAGCTACTGGCCGTTGCTGCTAAATTTGCCGGTGCGGCAGGTCCCACTGGCGTACCGAAGCCAGTTCCGGCATAGGCCACACTCTGGTTACTTTTGGCAGATGTATTGCTGGCTGCATCCCGGGCTCTTACGTGAAAGTAATATAACTGACCTTTGGTAAGACCGGCAGGACTATAGGTGGTGCCGGTAACAGTAGTTATTTTAGTGCCATTTTGAAAAACGTCGTAACCGGTAACTGCCTTATTATCTGTGGAAGGATTCCAACTCAGACTTATGCCACTGGTACCTGTACTGGTAGCGAGTAAGTTCTGAGGAATGCTGGGTGCTTCGGTATCATTAAGGGTGGTGGCACTTGCCGTTGAAACTACACCTGACCCCCCTGAATTATTAATACATCTCAGTTTGTAATAATGTGTAAAACCTGTACTGGTAACCGTATGCTGATAAGAGGTGGTATTGGCTGGCAAACTGGTAAGAAACTGAAAACCAGCATTCTGATCCGTGGAATTATAGATTTCGTACGACATCTCATTATTGGCATTGTCCTGCCAGCTTAATTTAACCTGCGTGGAAGAGGTAATTAAAGCGCCAAAGTTAGAAGGTCCTGCAGGTGAACCGGGCCCATCGGCTACGGTAACTACGATTGGATTCGATTGTCCTGAGCCACAAGGTCCTGGTGAGGTAAAAGAAACATAATAACTACCAGCGGCAGTTACAGTTATGCTCTGGGTGGTAGCTCCATTACTCCAGAGATAACTGCCACCATCGGGAGCTTTTAAGGTTACGCTAGTCTGCCCCGCCGGAGTGGGTAAAGCAGTACTGCCAATTACCTGTACGGGTATTTCCGGACTACTGTATTTGATCACCACAGGTACAAGCGACCAGGATGACCATACGCCATTTCGCTTAAATCTGCCCGCGTAAGAACCGGCTTGGGTTACTGTAATCTCATTGGTGGTAGCACTGGTTATGGTGCTGCCATCTTTACTCCACTCATAGGCTTCAAAACCTTGTGTCAGACCTAACTTCACGTTAATAGTCTCACCCGGGCAAAATGTGGTTTTGCCATAAAAAACGTGGGGGTTTGTTTTATGAGCCCTAATCATAAATGGGAAAAAGTCTGGCTCCGCATACATGGCCTGCCAGGTATTATGACTATTATTCGGATAAAAAGAATACCGGATAGAACCGCCGGCACCGGTAATTTTATTTACCAGGTATTCAGCAGCACTGGGAGCCGGGTTCGCGTCTTTTCCTCCCTGAGACAACCATAATGGCATATAAATATACTGGTTCAATCCATCTAAAAATTTAGATTTTGCTGCGGACATCGGAATTCCGCAGGCAAACAACTTAGGATACATAGAAATGATATTCCATACTCCCTGTCCGCCCACTGATAACCCATGAACGCTGATTCGGTCCGGATCTATCTTAGCCTGGTTGATTAATAGCTGAATTAACTCGCTGACGCGAGCAAGCTGCCCGGTGCTCCAAGCGCCGGTCTGATTTTGCGGAAATATGGCAAAACCATCAAAAGTACCATTGTCAATGGCATCCCGATGGTCTTTGGCGCCCCACTTTAATTGTAGTTCATTGTTATAAAGATTACTGGCTTTTTCACCTTCTCCATGCAGCATCAATATCAACGGATATTTTTTACTGTCGGCAGCATTAAAATCTTTGGGAAATTTTATACGAAAAGGAAGGTCTTTATAAATGTAAGCTTTGTACGAGTAAGTATCCCAATTGGCCCAGGGAGTAATTACCCACTTACCGATTTGTCCATTAGGTGGTTGTTGAGGTGGCGTATTCGGATTGTAAACAACGATAGGATCGTTAGGGTTCAGTGCCTGACCAAAGCCCGGCAATACCCCCAATGTTTGTAAAACCAAACACAGAAGCAATAGTTCTTTTTTCATTTAGTTTTAGATTAGAATCAACCTTTTTTACTTTATGAAGTTTAAAATAAATCATGCGTAAAGTTTTATTTGAAAAGTATAAATAAATACAAAATTATTTATATATAAGATGGAAAATTACAAAGCTTTTGGTTATTAATCAAAAGAAGTTAAAAATATTTTTTCAGTTAATTTTTTGGGCTTAATCTCCTGTTCTTGTATAACAACCGTTAGGCTATAATAAAAAATATTTTTTCTCCTTATTTGGATTAAATTTTTTGTTGCGGGCACAAGATACATTATGTTAAAAACATAGCCCTGAAAATTACTTATTCATTAATTTCAACGATTGTGGTTAACTAAAAATACCATAAAAAAAAGCGCCAGAGGAAACTCCGACGCTTTTTAAAATTTTATTTACAGCATTTCTTATTCTTTTAGAACCCTGAAGAACTTAGTAATGCCTGCTGAATTTTCAATGGTTAATATATATACACCTTCGGGTACATTAAGATTTTGTATATCAACAGTGTTACTTGCATCATCAACCTGGTAGTTATTATCTAAAATAACATTCCCTATGGTATTCCGCAAAACGACATGGATTTTACCTATCATTTCATCTCCTGGCTGGAATGAAATGTGATTGGTAAAAGGATTAGGGAATACATTAACTGACTTATTGCTTCCAGGTAATTCAGTATTCAGTATTTCAGATTCAGAAATACCTTTTTTGGCTACCTGAGCAGAAGCAATCCGGGCATTAATTGCAGGACCAATATAAGCTTCAATAATCAAACCTCCAATATATCCAAATAACGCGTTTATATTCGGTGCGATATCAATGGTGATTTGACCTTGCGCATTGGGGGTTACTTTATTGATTTTAACAGTTTCAGTGGTATTATTAGAAGCATTTAAAGATACGGTTGTTCCTGCAATGGTATAATCAGTAGTGCGGTCATTAAATTGTCCGTTATCATTTCTGCTGGCAAAAAACACAAAGTTATACTGCTCGTTCTGGTTTAATCCGCTAATGGTAAGTTGCGCCGTGTTGGCTGCATCTAACCAGTAAGTACTTCTCATCACATTATCAGGTACCACTCCGGAATTATTTCCGGTATTCATTCCAAAGGGATTCTCACCATCGAAATTGTTGGTAATGGTTACTGATACGCCGGAATTCTGATTGCTATCGTTCAGCAAATTAGAGAACGTATCATTATCCTGCGGAACCCGGTTGGTATTATTCCACGGAGAAGCTGCCGGGTTATTCTGGTTGAAATTAAGATACACCAGGTAGTTGAAAGTACCTGCGGCAGCTATATTGGAAAAATCTGTATAATACCACCGTCCTCTATAAAAAAGACTACCTCTTACACGATATTCATATTGCTTATTCTGCTCCAATCCCTCATCAAAAAAAGAGGTTACATTCGCACCTGTAGTGCCAACCTCGTTAAATGTTCCCCCCACTTCCCTGCGCTCGATGTGGTATTGTGATTCGTAAGTAGACAGATCCTGCCAGGTTAATGCAATACTGGATCTGGATTGCCCCAGTGCCACCAGATGATTTACCGTAATACTAATGGTTTCACTATCAGTACCTCCATGGCCATCGTCTACAGTAACCACAATTCCATTGTAACTTCCGGCATGCTCAACTTCCGCATTAATAATAAGAGACAGGGTGCCATCGCCATACTCAACATAACTTACAAAAACAGGCAGGTTAGTGAAGGAGTAGCTCAAGTCATCTCCATCCGGATCGGTACTAGAAACCTGAATTTCATACTGCACGCCAAAGTCAACTGTATGATTGCCAATAGCAGACATTACCGGAGCG
>JBGTIS010000174.1:0-3180 GCA_041745535.1 Cyclobacteriaceae bacterium
ATTCTGCGCTCGGTCTGCATCTCGAGGATGGGATTATCCGACATGCTCATCTGTCCGCAGGTGGAGTGGCGCCCCTGCCGCTCCTTTTAAAGAACACATCTTCATGCCTGAACGGAAAATCGTGGCCTTTCTCAGACTCCACATGGAAAGAATTGGATTTTTTAGTTCAATCCGAAATATCACCCATTTCCGATGTCCGGGGTTCTGCTGAATACAAGCGTAAATTATTGCATAACCTCTTTAATGCACATTTTATGAAAATATTCGGCGATCGATGAAAACATTGAACACATTGTGATTATTGCATCCCGATGGAATGTGGGACTAGTCAATTATTTTCCCGGAAATTTTTATTACTTTTTCATTCATTTTTTATTACACCTCTGTTGTTTGAATATTTTTCCTTGATTTCTTCTATTATTATTCATTTAAATACACTAATGATGAGAACCAAATCCAAAAAAACCAACGGGTACATTATTTATGCCGTATCCGGAACAAACACTGTATCCTTTGCCATTGATTTTCGAAGTGCGGATACGAAAGATCTTCTTGGCTTCGCGGTAGAACGACTCGATAAGGTATCCGGCGAAAGAAGATATGTTGACGGCTATAAAGTATTTAACGCCACGCATCCCGATCCGGATCAAAATACTGTGGTCAGTACTTATACCCAGCCGGTGCAGAGTTTTGTGTGGGATGACTTTACCTGCAGGGATGACAATGAATATGAATATTTGTTTTATCCCTTAAAAGGAACTCCAACAGCTCTCGACCGCACAGCTAAGCCCATTTCCATTCGCACAAAAACGGAGAAGACATTCACCGGAAAGCAACATGATATATTCTTTAACCGGGGTGTCGCCAGCAGCCAGGCTTACAGGAGGATATTCTTTAACCTGCCTCCGGATAAAATATACAACGTGGACATGAAAGCGGCGGCACTCAATTGGCTCAGCCGCCAGCTGGATGATGCGATCCTTAAGTTTATCGATCAGGCCGAAAGCGGTGATACGTTATTGGGGTGCTTTTATGAATTCCATTATACGCCTGTTTTAAAAGCGTTTAAGAATGCACTGGTCCGGGGAGTAATTGTCAAGATCATCATTGATGCCAAGGAAAATGAAACGGTCGATAAAAACGGCAAGTTGCACGAAAGCTTTCCGCGTAATGCCAATCTTGCAAGCCTGACAGACGCAGGAATTCCAATCAGTGAATCGGCCGGCATCATCTTTCGTCGCGAAGCCAATAAGAATGACATCCAGCACAACAAGTTCATCGTGCTCATCGATAAGAGCAAACAGAACAAAGCCACACAGGTCTGGACTGGTTCTACCAATATTTCAATGGGTGGCGTGCATGGCCAAACCAATGTCGGGCATTGGGTCCGCAGTCAAAAAGTAGCCGGAAAATTTAAAGCCTATTGGGAAATACTCAGTCAGGATCCGGGCGGGCAGGAAGGTGATGACAGAGCCACATCTACATTCAAGATGAATGAGCTGCGTAAAAAAGTTGAAGCCTTGCAGCAAACGATTGTCTTTAATTCATGGGAAGATATACCAAATGGTGTCACGCCCATCTTTAGCCCGCGCACCGGTACCTCTATGCTGGAGACTTATGTCAAAATGTTTGATAAGGCTGAAAGTATGGCCTGCGTCACGTTGGCCTTCGGAATCAATAAGTTATTTAAAGATGTGCTGGAGGATAATACCAATACTAATCACATTTCTTTTTTCCTGCTGGAGAAAGAGGACAAGCCAACAAAGGCAAACAAGGATACATTCCGGTTTATCGGAGCGAAACAAAATGTATACAAATCATGGGGCGCATACATCAAAGATGATCTCTATCAATGGGCGAAGGAAGTCACCACGCGACACATGGGACTCAATGTGCATGTCTCCTACATCCATTCCAAGTTTTTGCTCATTGATCCGCTGAGCAATGATCCTGTTGTCATCACCGGTTCTGCGAATTTCAGTGCAGATTCGACCAATCGGAATGATGAAAACATGCTGATCATCCGAGGTGATAAACGTGTGGCGGATATTTATTTTACGGAGTTTAACCGGTTGTTTCACCACTATTATTTCCGCGCCGTCTATAACAATGCGAAAGAAAATAACCGCTCAGACAATGCAAGTCTTTTTCTGCGGCCGACCGATTCCTGGCTGGACAAGTACAAACCTGGAGCATTCAGGTATAAGCGTGTTGACATGTTCTCGAAAATGGAAGGTTTTGTGACGCTGCCTACTCCTTAACATCCAGGCAGTGCCTTTCATCCGGACTCACATAATTATCTAATTTTGCCGCGTGCCTACACGTTCGTTGCAAATACATTATTTCATTCGATTATTGTTTTTCTGGCTGCTATGGTTTGCCGCGATCAGGACTTGCTTCATTGGGTCGCAAGTACTTGCAGGTCATTCGATTGAAGCCGGGCCCGCACTGCACAGTCTGGTAGCCGGCTTTCGACTTGATCTTTCGACGATTTCATATTTGATCATTCCTTCATTTTTCCTATGGCTGGGATTTCAATGGACAAAACGGAAACTCCTCGAACGGATCAATTTCATTTATCACATCGTTCTTTTTGTTGGGTTTACATTGTTAAGTGTTGGCAACAACAAGATGTATCATGAGTGGCAGGCGCTGTTAAATTATACAGTGCTCGATTATCTGATCCATCCGCAGGAGGTATTCGCGTTTGTTTCTTATGGAGAATTGTTTCTTTTGTTTGGCTTATGGATTGGACTTTTTGTTGCCTCAGTTTATTTCTTTAAAAAATTCGTTACCGGGTTTTCTAAAATTATCTCTTCCAAAAAACATTTAATTGCATGGATTGTCTCAATGCCTGTCTTATTAATAATTGCTGCCCGCGGTGGGTTGCAACTAATCCCCATTAATGAGAGCGCCGTTCATTTTTCCGATCAGCCGTTTTATAATCATGTTGCCGTCAACCCGGTCTGGTATTTTATCCATAGCTTCCTGGAAACCGAATCACGTACAAATCCATTCACTTTTATGGAGCCTGCAGAAGCTGAAGCGCGAACAAAACATTTATTGGATGAAAGTGACCTGTCATCAGATACAATATTAACCAACACAAAACCAAATATTGTATTCATCCTTCTCGAAAGCTGGACGGCAGATATCATCGAATCGCTGGAAGGTGAAGTT